>CAXNNN010000343.1:0-4687 GCA_964203095.1 Verrucomicrobiaceae bacterium
AACACGCCGCCGAAGAGGAGCGCGAGCAGTTGTCGAAGCCAGGGCTTAAAATGCATGTTGGAGGGCGAGGTTTAGCGGATTCAGCCGCCGGCTGCAAGGAGCGACGGCATCTTGCCGTCGAGGAGCGTTGTGACGGCAAGATAGTGTCACTCCTTTCTTACTGGAACCACGACCGGAAGCGGTCCCATAATCCGGGGCCAGACCGCTGGGGCAGGCTTTGGCCGCTATAGCTGGAGCCGCCCACGCCGTGCACGGGGCAGAAGGACTGAGGCACCAGCTCATACGGCAGCTCATCTTCATACGCAGCGCCGGCCTTGGAGCAGTTGGGCGTGGCTAGCAGGCTGCTGGTGCGGCATAGCGTGACCTTGGTCAGCGGCATCTCAGCAGGGGGCGTGACAAGGTAGCCAAGGGCCTCGGCCTTCTTCATCATATCACACCACACAGGTAGCGAGAGCTTGCCGCCATAAGCCTCGTCCATGATCGTCTGGGGTTGGTCACAGCCCATCCACACGCCGCAGGTCACGTCTTGCGTGTAGCCGCAGAACCAGGCGTCCTTGTAATCGTTGGTGGTGCCGGTCTTGCCACCGCCGGGCAGTTTGAAGCCATACTCATGGCGGGCCGAGGCTGCCGTTCCTGCGTCCAGCACATGGCCCAGCAAACGCGCGACCAGGTAAGCCACACCTGGCGTCAGCACCTCGGCCTCGAGCACCGGGGTGGCATAGACCACGTTGCCATGCCGGTCCTCAATCCGATCGATGAGGTAAGGCCGACGACGTACGCCTTGATTCGGAAAGACGGTGAAGGCACTCACCAGTTGCTTCAGGCTGGTGCCCACGTTGCCGATGAAAATCTGCCGTGTGCGCTCCGCCTTCATGCCGATGCCCGCGTCGCGCATCAGTTGGATGACACGATCAAGTCCCGCCTGATCGCCCACACGCACGGTCATGACATTGCGGCTCTGGATCAAGCCCAGGGCCATGGGTTGCATGCCGATGTTTTTGCCATCCGCATTGCCGGGGCTCCAGTCGCCAGGTAGCGGGTTGTCATCAATGAGGGTGCCCGGCAGCACGCCACGCCCGATGGCTGCGGCGTAGACGAAGGGCTTGATCGTGGAACCGATCTGTCGCTCGCCTTGCAGGGCACGATTGAACTTGCTTTGCCGGTAGTCACGCCCGCCTACGACAGCGAGGATGCCGCCGGTGTGGTTGTCGATCATCGCTACGGAGCCCTGCAAGTAGGGCGTGCTGGGCACCTCGCTGACTTGATCCCAGGCCGCATCAAAGGCTGCCTTGCTGATGCGTGGGTAGCCCCGCAGCTTCTCCACGGCTTGGGCGCGTGTCTCCAGCGACTCCTCGGCCGTGGCCTGCAACTGATGATCCAGGGTGGTGAAGACCCGGAGCCCGCCATCTTCAAAGTCCTTCTGCTCCAGGATCACATCCAAGTCACGCTTCACGGCATCCATCGCGTAGTCGCCCTGGTTCTTGAACGCAGGCTGTGCGCGCAGGGCGATGTCTTCGGCGCGTGCCGTATCTGCGTCGGCTTGCGTGATGGTGTTCGTCGCCACCATGCGCTTCAGCACATCGTCGCCTTCCTTCTTCGCACCGTCCCAGTTCTTAAAGGGGGAGAAGCGCGAAGGGCTGCGGATGATGCCCGCGAGCATCGCGCTTTCCAGCGGGCTGAGCTGGCTGGCGTGCTTGCCAAAGTAAACCGTCGCGGCGCGCTGGATGCCATACAGGCCATTGCCAAAAAAGATGCGGTTCACGTAGTGCTCGATGATCTGGTTCTTCGACACCGAGGCCTCAATGCGCCTCGCCAGCATGACCTCGATCAGCTTGCGATGAATGCTGCGATCATCCAGCCCGGGGTAGCTATTGCGAGCGAGCTGCATGGTGATCGTGCTCGCACCCTGCACCACCCTGCCGTCCTTGAAGTTGCGCAGCATCGCGCGGGCGATGCCTTTGTAATCCACGCCGCCGTGCTGGTAGAAGCGCGAGTCCTCACGGGCCAGCAGCGCCTTGATGAAGTGGGGGGAAATCTCGCTCAGCGGCACCACGATGCGGTTCTCGCCATACAGCTTGCCCACCGTTTCGCCTTTGCGGTCATAGACGATGGTGCGCTCCGGCATGGAGCCCAGCTTCGACAAATCATACTCCTGCGCGTAGCCCGAGTAAATCGCCACCACGATCGCCGCTGCGAGCAAGCCCATGATCGCGACGCCCGCCACCAAACGCAGCAACATGCCGCGCCACCACGCCCATTCCAACAAGTGCGAGTGCGAGCGTCGGGCTTTGGCTGGGCGTGACATAATGCAAAGGAAGGCTGGGTGAGAGAGACGGTCAATGGTCAGTGGCCATTAGGGGGCGTTTCGAGAAGTCGTCAATCAACGTGTAAGCGAGCCCAGTGACTATCGAAGGTCGCCTCGCGCCCCGCCCCGCCGAGCCGACGCAAGAAGCGCGAGAACTGCTTGCCCGCCTCCCCGTAGAACTGCACGTTCGTCACGCCCAGCGCACGCAGGCAGCGGCCATGGCTCAGCCACAGCACCGAAGCCGCAACCATGCCGCTGAGCCAGAATTGCACCTGCCACACCTGTCGCCGCCAGCCCGACCAGGGCGCACCACTGCAAGCCAGACGGTCATTTTGAAAAGCCAGATGCCCCGCCTCATCCCGCAGAATCAGCGAGCACACATCGCGCACCGCAGGGTCCTCGCAGTGTCGCAGCAGCAGCCAGTAATAGGCGGTGCTCGACAGCTCCGTGAGCGTCAGGATTTGCAGCTCAAACTTCACACCCAACCAGCGGCGGAAGAAGCAGAACAAACTGAAGCTCCAGTGCCCTGGAATCGGATCCACCAGAAAGCGATCAAGGAGGCCGCCGAGCAGCCGCGAGTGTTCCTGCTCCTCAGCAAACCACAGGTCGATCACCTCGCCCAGCCCCGGCTGGCTCTGGCGATACGACTCCACATTCCAAGCGATCAGCGAGGCCGGGCCACCGCCATCGCCCAGCTGGAACTCCCGCAACGACTGCTCCAGCAGTGGCCGTGCCTCTGGCGAGATTTGCATCGGCGCGTCCCAGCGCGGCAACGGGCGGTTGAGTCGGTTGTGCTGGAAAAAGGCGATCCATTTAGCGGTGTTAAGCAGTGTTTGCATGGCCCGCCACGCTCTGTCTCAGGCTCCCAAACCTCAAATGAAGTGTCTGTGAAATCGACGTGATGGGATGATGCCGTCAGCAGTGCCTTGGTTGTTAAGCCGCTGTCTCGTAGAAGTGCTCAAACACGGCTTCCACCTTGGCTTCGTAGAGCGGCTTGTCGTAGGCGCGTGGCAAACCTTCGTCGAGGGTGTCCTTGATCGTATCTTGGAGCTTGGAGCGACCTTGCTGCGTGCCTTTCCACATCGTGCCCAGCAGGCCCTGCACCTTGGCGAGCAGTTGCTTGGCCACCTTCTTGACCTCGTCGCGCTCGGCGTCGCTGAGTTCAGGAGCTGGGCGGGTGAGGATGTCGAAGATGACGAGTTCGCTGGGTAGCAGGTTCTCCCGCACATGGCGTGTCTGTTCCTCGGTGAGCTTCCGGCTTTGCTCCAACAATTCGGCGAAGAGCTGGTCGATGTTCAGGCTTCCAGCGTTGTGGGCGGCGATGAGTTCCTCGAACTTCTGCTGGTAGTCCGTCCGCAGGGCGCGGTGCATGTGGACGATCTTGTCCAGCGTGGCGCGGATGGCGGCTTTCAGCTTCTCGATGTCGAGGTTCTTCTGCTTCGACTCTTTGAACTTCTTCGCCAGCGCTTCGAAGTTAATCTTGGAGAGGTCGATCACGCCATGGCGTGCTCCGGCCTGGCCTTCGGCAATGGTGAAACCTTCTGCACCAATGGACTCGTCGAGCAGGTCGTTCAGCTTGCCCATGATCGGCGTGATGTCGGGCGTTTCTCCATCGCCGGTCTGCGTCTTGATCGTGTCCGCCAGCGTGGCGAGCAGCGAGCACATCGGCGCGAACTCGATGGCGGCCTTGTCGGGCTTCACGGCTTGGTAGAGCGCTCGCACCAGCTTCTCGTGGGCGAGGAATTGCTTCCGCAGTTCGTCCGGGGAGATCAGTGCATTCACCGCTTCGCTCAGGAGGTGTAGCTTCTCCATGCCCGTGGCCTCATGGATGGCCGTCAGACTCACGCCCTGCTTCTGGCAAAACTCCGCCGCCTCTTTCAAGGCAGTGCGCAGTTGTTCCACCAGTTCCTGCTTGTCGCGCACGGGTGTCTTGCCGCCTTTGCCTGCTCCATAGATGGCCAGAGCTTTTTCCAGCGAGGCGAAGACGTTGGCATAGTCCACGATCAAGCCGCTTTGCTTGCCAGGATACACACGGTTGGCGCGCGCAATGGTCTGCATCAGCGAATGATTCCGCATCGGCTTGTCGAGATAGATTGTCGAGCAGCTTGGCGCGTCGAAACCCGTCAACCACATGGCGCAGACAAAGGCGATGCTCAGCGGATCGGCGGGGTCTTTGAACTTCTCGTCCAACTTCTCCTCGTTCATCCGCTTGCGGTGAGGCACGATGTCGATTCCCTTCGCGGCCATTTTGGCGATCTCGTTCTGTTCACCGGAAACAATGACCGCCATGTCTGTCTTCGTCAGCACTTCGAGACGCGCCTTCAGTTCGGCCAGCGCCGTCAGTTCCTCGTCGGTGCGGCTGCGCTTCAGCGCATTGAGTTT
>CAXNNN010000344.1:0-4668 GCA_964203095.1 Verrucomicrobiaceae bacterium
GCGCAGGAGTTTGCTGACAATACTAAGGCCAATGCAACGAAGAGCGGGGTCTCACTTTCAGATGCGATGGCCAAAGCGAAGGAACAGTTCACGGCCGCTGATCACAATCATGATGGCAAACTAGATACGCCTGAGCTTGAAGAACTTGCTGGCAATGTTCCCAATCAAGGCGCTCCCCGTCAGTCTCGTGATGAAGAGCCTCCTGCACGCGAAGAAATGAAACAAGGTGGCCGTGGTGGCAAGCAAGAAGCCTTTGTAGCCCTGCCGGATCAACCTCGCAGCAGCGATGGCAAGTTCATGCTCAAGAGTTTCGTGGTGGCTGACCTCGCAGACTTGCCAACTGAGTTCACGGGGGATGGTGATGGCATCAGCCCTCCCTTGGAATGGACCGGCGCACCTGCATCCACGAAGAGTTACGCTTTGATTATGGACCACGTCGCTCCTGGCGGGGACAAGAAGTGGTATTGGACTGTGTATGACATCCCAGCTAGCACATCAAGCTTGCCGAAAGATTCACAGAAGATTGGTAAAATCGGCACCGGCTTTAAGGGCCAAGTTGGTTATGAGCCGCCGCATTCTAAAGGTCCCGGTGCAAAGACCTATGTGATCACGATGTATGCCCTCTCAGAGCCGCTGAAAGTCGCAGGCACTCCTGGACGCGAGGAACTCATCGCAGCGATGAAGGATAAGGTGTTGGCGAGTTCCTCGCTGCGGGTCGTTCATAGTAGCGGTGGAACAGCTCCAGCGGCTGAAGAGCGCCCCCGCCCTCAGTCGATGATGAACGAACAGCCTCCAACTACACCAGGCCCCAACGGCACCGGTGTTGGCAAAGGCAAAGGAAAGGGCAAAGGTGGCCCGCCCGGCCTGATCAAGCCGAGCATCGCTGACACGATCAAACTCAACGTCTATGCCGACAACTGGTTCATGCTTTACGTCAACGGCCGCCTCGTCGCCGTGGACAGCATCCAGTTCACGCCGCACAACGTCGTCAGCGTCGATTTCCTCCCCGAGTATCCGATGACCATCGCCGTGCTCGCCAAGGACAACGCCGACCCGAAAACCGGCATGGAATACGGCACCAGCATCGGCGATGCCGGCCTGTGCATCAAATTTGCCGACGGCACCGTCACCAACGCGACCTGGAAGGCCAAAAACTTCTTCCACGGCCCCGTCAGAGGCGACACCGCCAATCCGCAGGTCAAACAAGAACCTTTTCCCGCCAACTGGTGGGCCACCGACTTCGACGACAGCACCTGGAAGAACGCCAAAGAATACACCGTCGAAGAAGTCGATCCTAAGCAGCCCTATTTCGAGAACGACTTCGAAGGCGCCAAGTTCATCTGGACCGACGACATCGCCCTCGACAACACCGTCATCTTCCGCACCAAAGTCGAAAAGCCCGGCTGGACCCCACGCTGGAACACGAAGCCGGATCTCGATGTGAGTGGTGTGCCGCTCAAATAGGACGACAGATCAGGTGGGCTTGTGAAATCATCAGCGAAAGTTGCTACATCGGGAGTGCTTTGGCGTTCATACAGGCCCATGAAGTTCGCTCTCTTGTTCCTTTCTTCGTTCCTTCTCCTACATTCGTCAGTCTCGGCGAAGCCTAACATCCTCTTCATCGCCGTCGATGACATGCGGCCGGAGCTTGGCTGCTACGGCAACACGATCATCCAGACACCCAACATCGACCGCATCGCGGCTCGCGGCATCGTTTTCAACCATGCTTACTGCCAGCAGGCGGTATGCAGTCCATCACGCACGGCGATCATGACGGGGCTACGGCCGGATGTGACGAAGGTATGGGATTTGGAGACGCATTTCCGCGTGGCGCAGCCCGACTGCATCACGCTGCCGCAGCACTTCAAGGCGAATGGCTATCACTGCGCCGCACTGAGCAAGATCTACCACTCCGGATTCGAAGATGGTCGCTCCTGGAATGAGCCGCACTGGTATCCGAAGGGCCGTGCGGTGGATACGGACCCGGTGGACTGGACGAAGCAGCTCGTCACGCGGCATGAGGTGAACGTGGAAGAATACAGCGCACCTCAGGAAGGCGGTCCCGCTCGAAAAAATGGCAAGAGCGCCAAAAAAGGCCCCGCGTATGAAGTCAGCCCGAAAGAGGACGATCAGCTCCCCGATGGCGCGACAGCGGTGGAGGCGGTGAAGCGTCTCGCGACGCTGAAATCGAAGAATGAGCCGTTTTTCCTCGCCGTGGGCTTTTTGAAGCCGCACCTGCCTTTCGTGGCACCGAAGAAGTATTGGGACCTCTACGACCCGAACACGATCCCCGTGCCCACCACGGATAAACTGCCTGCTGGCAGCCCCGAATTCGCCGGACACAATAATAGCGAGCTCCATGCCTACCCCGGCGTGCCGAAGGAGAATCCCATCCCCGCTGACTTCGCCAAGACGCTGCGTCACGGCTACTATGCCTGCATCAGCTACACCGATGCACAGATCGGAAGAGTGCTCGATGCGCTCGACAAAGAAGGTCTTGCCGACAATACGATCATCGTGCTGTGGGGCGATCACGGCTGGCAGCTCGGCGATCACGGCCTGTGGCACAAGCACACGAATTTCGAGATCGCCGCGCGTGCGCCGCTGCTCATCAGCGTGCCGAAATCCGCGACCGCTGGCCAGAAGTGCGAGGCACCCGTCGAGTTCGTCGATGTCTATCCCACGCTGGCCGATGTCTGCGGCCTGCCGATCCCGAACGGCCTTGGCGGCAGCAGCTTGAAGACCTTCATCGAGAACCCGTCAGCACCCGCCACTGACGTCGCCATCAGCCAATACCCACGCAGCGCTCCCGATGGCCCCGTGATGGGCTACAGCATCCGCAACGAACGCTACCGCGCTACCTTCTGGCGTGAACGCAATGGCGCGAAGATCGTCGCCACCGAACTCTACGACGAGCAAGCCGACCCTACGGAAACCATCAGCCTCGCCGACAAGCCCGAGCACAAGGAACTGCTCGAAACGCTTATCAAACACCTCCCGCCCGTCGGTTCCGATCTGAATCCCGCCGCTAAACCGAAAGGTAAAGGCAAATCACCCACCAAGCCCGCCACCACCTCCACTGACGAGCCCCGCGATGTGCGTTACGACCGCCTCTACCCCGGCAAAGCCAAGCTCACGCTGGAAGAGTATCTCGCTAGGCAATCCAACGGCGATGAGGCGAAGGAGCGCTTCACCAAGTTCGACAAGGACAAGGACGGCTTTCTCTCCCGCGAGGAGTTCATCAAGGGCGGGAAGTGAGTCCTTGGTTGGCACTCGTCATAGATCGCACGATAAAGGCTCACAGCCGTTCCGCGATGGCCGCCGCCATCGCATCTGCAGCAGGCGGATGGAAACGGAAGAACAGCTCGGGTTCCACGAGTTCTAGCTCCATCAGGGAAAGCTCTCCTGCATCATCCCACACCGCATCCATGCGGGCATAGAGCGGCACTTTTGGACAAGCAGCAACAGCCGCCTCCGCAATGGCAATCTCGTCCGCCATCGGAGTATGAGGGCGCACAGTGCCGCCGTGATCATCCTGCACGCGGAAGTCACCCGGCTTGGCGATCTTTCGCACGGCGTGAGTGCAACGACCACCAATCACCATCAGCGACAGTTCCCCCTGCGTGAGCACGCTGCCGAGAAACGGTTGGACCATCATTGCTTCGTCGCGCAGCAGATCTCGCAACACCGACTCATGTGCCTCCAGGTTCGTCGCGTTCAGCCGATAGGTGTGGCGTGCCGCGCCCGAGACTGACGGCTTCAAAATCGCCTCGTTCAATCCATTCGCCTGCATCACCTCACTCAGCGTGGTTGTCTCCCCGCGTTCGATGAACCGCGTCGCCGGCATATTTACCCCACGTTCAGCAAGGTCCTGCAGGTAGTGTTTGTCCACATTCCATCTCACCAGGTCCGGCGCATTGAAAAGCTGTGTCGCGCCTGCAACACGTTCCATCCAGGCCGAAAACTCCGCGAACCTCTCAAAGTAATCCCACGTCGAACGGAACACCGCTGCACGAGCGAGACTCCAGTCAAAATCAGGATTCGACCACGCCACCCGTGCTGTCCGCAGCCCTCGCGCCTCTAGCCCCACCATCAAAAGCCGCTCCTCACCGAGCAACTGCGCCTGATACCAGTGCGACTCGTCAGGTGTCTCATAGCGTTCGTCGGTGAGGATGATGATGTCGTAGTCTTCCATGTGATTTCAGTCTGTGCGCGGAGGCCTCGCAGGCAATCTGGAATTTGGCCCTCTTCGCGTAGATGGACGGAAACCACCTGCACGCTGATTTCACCGTGTTTTCACCGCATGAATGCGCTCAGTTGCCGAAGGAAGACATCGCATGACTTCCAGGGGGCGTTACGTTTACCTCCTCATGCTCCGCTTTCACAGGTTCCTCATCCTCGCCGCCGCGCTGATGCTCATCTCTTCAGCTTTTGCTCTCGAGGCGATCGAACGTGAGCCCAAATTCATCGAGGTCGCCCAGCGATTCCAAACCGGCTTCGGGCTCTCCGTGAAGCTCGCAAAGGTCGATGATCCGGTGTTTGCCAAGAATCAAGTCGTGACCGCGGTGAAGCCAGAGCATCTCGACCATGCGCTACAGATCCTCACTTGGGTGGAAGCTGAATTGAAACGCTATCCGGCTGGATTCATCCAGAAGCACGGTCCCAAAA
>CAXNNN010000345.1:0-4647 GCA_964203095.1 Verrucomicrobiaceae bacterium
TCAGCGGAATCTCCACGGGTAGCTCACCAGCTTCATGACGCGAAAGTAAATCATAGAGGCAGTGGCCTTCCTTGCTGACCAGCAGGGCCACGCGCTTGTGCTCATTGCTGAAGTGCAGCGACCAGGTCATGCGCCTTTGCTCGGCGAGCGGTTTGAAAGCCGCGTGGATGATGTCCTTGGGCAACCCGAAGCCTTCCAGCGACCACTCCACGCGCATGAAGAAGATGTTTCCCTCGTGATCTACATGCTGATCCAGGTGCAGGATGTTGCCCTGGTAGTTGAAGATGAAGCCCGTGACGCTGTGGACGAGCCCCGGCTGGTCCGGACAGTGGATAAGCAACGTTGCTGTAGGTGCGGCCATGATCAAAAAATGGCTCCGCAAACAAAGTTTTTGGAGAACTGCGCGAGAAGGGACTCGAACCCATAAGCCTTTCGGCACAAGATCCTTAATCTTGCGCGTATACCAATTCCGCCACTCGCGCGTTGTTGGTGAGAGCGATAATTATACACGGTTTTAGAGCAGTGCAAATCATCATTCTATTTCTTTTTCATGATCAGCGCGGTGCCGAGGTCCGCTAGCTTCACCTTACCCAGGTCCGTTGTAGGCATTTCTGTGACTTCCACGGCGCACTGCAATTTTTCAAAGGGCTGCACCTGGGCATTGAAGTGTGCCAGCAAAGGTGCGCCATCTCCTTCATGTGCGAGGATCAAACTTTGTCCGCGCCTCGCATCGTCAACAGGCACGATCACACAACGGCCCCTGATGCCTTGTGCGAGAGCGAGAGCATCTAACCGCGCTTGCAGGGGCGGTAGTGACACCAGTTCCCCCAGGATCTTGAGCATCTGCGACTCGCGCTCTAGGAAGCGCAGGAACCGCCGTGAGCGGCCGGCTCGCAATGAAACGCGGTCGCGCGTCCGCATGGGCTGTTCAATCGGCTGCCAAAAGGAAGAGTTAGCTTCATCTTCGATCACATATCCACTCGCCAGCGCTGTGCCGCTGATGCTGAGCACGCTTTCGGCATCCGTGTGCAGATCCCAGAGCGGCAGGACCTCCAGCTCATCGGGGGCAAAATCCACCTGCAAATGGTGCAACGGTTCCGTTGCCACCTGAGATGCGGTTTCGGTCATGCCGTAGCTCTGCAACACTTGCCAGCCAAGCGCGCGTGCTTGTTGGCCGATCTCTTGGGATAACCCACCACCACCGACCACAATCGCCCGCAAGCTATGGGGTGCGCAAAGGCGCTGCTGCGCCAGATCAAAGACCTGTGTCGGAACCAGCGAGGTCAGAGAGATGCGTTCGCGCTGGCAAAGCGCTGCAAAGCGCGCGGCATCCCACTTGCCTTCATAGTGATGCACGCTCGCCCCAGAAGCGTAAGCCCGCGCATAGATCGAGAAGCCGCCGACATGGTGCGTTGGCAACGCGATTAGCCAGCGATCCTGAGCCGTCGATTCGAGATGCGCATTCACGGCTTCGGCAGAGAGGAGGAACGCAGGCTTCGATAGCGCCACCCACTTCGCCTTGCCTTCTGTGCCAGAAGTCTTGACCAACACGTGCCCCTTCGGCGCTAAATGCAACGGGGCACCTGCGCTCAAGCCGTGCGATTCAGCGTCGCTCCAGAAGGGTGCATCAAAGGTCATCTCACAGCTCTTCCCAGTCCAAGGATTCCAGCACCGCATTGAAACCCAAGCCGGTGCCGCTGCGGTCCACTTGCAGCACGCCCTCCCTCAAGGACAACTGCTCAAAAAAAGGATCGTGGTCAAACAGGTGATGGGTGCACAATCCGCACAAGTCGACCAATCCAGGATGCTCTTGCATCGCCAACGCCGCCTCATACGCTGCGTAGGCCTGACCCAAGGCATGATCCATAGCGCTGGTCAGCACCATGGGCGATTGCGGATGGCGCTCATGCACGGTTCGCCAGTCGCGACGCGCAGGTTTGATGACCACCGCATCGAACCCCGAGGTCGCCTCGCGCCAGCCTTTGTCGAGCGCCAGTCGCACGCCCCATTGATCGCGAAAGCCTTGCCACAGGTCCGCTTCATAAGGCACCGGGTCCTCGATCAAATCGAGCTGCCGATACACGCGCAGCGGCAGGAACTCGATGAACTTGCCGAAGGTCGGCTTGTCCAGCACGCCATTGAAATCCACCCGCAGCCTCAGGTTCGGCATCGCCTTCGCCACGCAGTCGAGGAAGCGTCGTGTCTCGCCATAGTTCGCAAAGCCCTTCGCCTTGATCGCCGTGAAGCCATTGCGCGTGATGTAGTCGAGCTGCCAGTCCGTTGGCTTGGATTGGCTCCAGGAGTAGTGGCTTTTCGGCACAGCCAACCCATCGAACAAACTCACGCCTTGCTGCCGCGCTTCACCATCAAGCGCCGCGCAGTGCAAGGCACGCTCAATCAACGGCGTGATGCCACCGGCGCGCAAGGTTTGCAACTGCTGCTCTAACGATCCATCACCAAACTCCGGCCAGGGATGCAGCGCCGCGAATCCACCATCGACCGCAATCAATGCCCCCGGGAACTCGCGCCGCACCGAGACGGCGTTCAAAGCCGCGCCAGTGCGCAGGGTGTAGCGGTGGATGTGGATCATGGTGAGATGACGAACGAATGAGGTGCTCCGAAAGACAACATCCAAACGTCATTGAGCACGGTAGATCTGCAGAGCCATGGCTGCCATCCCGATCAAAAGTAGCTTGCCTCCGTCAGCGAGAGCTTTGTTTAGCTCCACTCCGATGTTTGGATTCCAAACCTTTCGAAGCAAGACGATCGACTGGATGACGCCTATCATGAGAACAATCATAGCAGTGTCCCATCTGGCCGACCCTATCCAATACGGAACCAGCGCGAAGAAGCAGAGAATCAGCCCCGTCACTTCCCATTTCGCAAACGTCGTCCCAAACCGCACTGCCAGCGTGCGCTTGTTGGACTTCGTGTCCTCCTCCACATCGCGCAGGTTGTTGATCGCAATCAAGACCGTGCTCAAACAACCGATTTGCAAGCCGGCGACCAGGGCTTCGACATGCCACTGACCGCTCTGGACGAAGGCCGAACCTGTGACGGCAACCAGGCCGAAGAACAGGATCACAAACAGCTCGCCCATTCCCCGATAAGCTAGCGGCGCGGGGCCGCCCGTGTAGCCATAGCAGAAGTAAAGGGAGGGGATGCCAATGGCCAAAATCGGCCAGCCGCGCGCGAGGAACAACGGCACGCTCAGTGCCGTTGCAAGCGCGAGCATCCAGCTCGCGGCGGTCAGCACTTGCTTCGGTGTGACGACACCACTGGCAGTGATGCGTCGTGGCCCCAGTCGTGCGGCCGTGTCGCTGCCTTTGACGAAGTCGATCGCGTCATTGAACCAGTTCGTCGCCACTTGCAGCGCGATGCAGGAGAATAGCGTGCAAGCCGCCAGCCACGGATGCCATTCGCCGCCGAATCGCCAGCCAATCATCGTGCCAACAAGCACGGGTGCTACTGCCGCCCCGAGGGTCTTGGGGCGTGCTGCGTCGATCCAGTCTTTGAGCGTAGCCATAAATTTATAAACCACTCACTGACACTGACTAAACACTGACAATGGGTGCAGACCGAGGCTTTCAACTCTTCCGTTAGTGTTAAGTCAGTGTCTGTTAGTGGTTTGAAGGCTTTACTCTTTGCACGCCGCCTCAATCTCCTTCGCCTTCAGCTCACGCTTGGCTACTTCCATATCGGCATCGACCATGATCTGCACCAGCTCTTTGAACTTCACCTTCGGCTCCCAGTTGAGCTGGCGCTTGGCCTTGGAGGAATCGCCGATCAGCAACTCCACCTCCGCCGGGCGCTCATAGCGGGCGTCGTGCTTGACGAACTGCTGCCAGTCGAGATCGAGATGCGCGAAGGTCGCTTGCACAAACTCCTTCACGGAATGCGTTTCGCCCGTGGCCACGACATAGTCATCCGGCTGGTCCTGCTGGAGCATGAGCCACATCATTTCAACATACTCCTTCGCATAGCCCCAGTCGCGGCGTGCGTCCATGTTACCCAGGTAAAGTGCGTCCTGCAGGCCGGCTTTGATGCGGGTCGCGGCGCGTGTGATCTTGCGTGTCACGAAGGTCTCGCCACGACGCGGCGATTCATGATTGAAGAGGATGCCGCTGCTGGCGTGCAGCTTGTAGCTTTCGCGATAGTTCACCGTCAGCCAGTGGCCATAGACCTTGGCGCACGCATAGGGCGAGCGCGGCCAGAAGGGCGTCGTTTCCTTCTGGGGCACCTCTTGAACGAGGCCAAACATCTCGGACGACGACGCTTGGTAGAAGCGCACCTTTTCATGGATGCCAGCCTCACGGATGGCTTCCAAAATGCGTAGCGTGCCAAGGCCAACGATGTCGCCCGTGCTCTCGGGAATATCGAAGCTCACACGCACATGGCTCTGCGCGCCCAGATTGTAAATCTCGTCCGGCTTCAGTTGATACAGCAGCTTCACCAGCGCCACGGAATCGGTCAGGTCACCGTAGTGCAGGAACAGCTTCTTGTTGTTCAGGTGCGGGTCGGAATAGAGATGCTCAATGCGGCTCGTGTTGAAGGTCGAGGCACGGCGGATGATGCCATGCACCTCGTAGCCCTTGGCGAGCAAAAATTCGCTGAGATAGGAGCCGTCCTGGCCAGTGATGCCGGTGA
>CAXNNN010000346.1:0-4645 GCA_964203095.1 Verrucomicrobiaceae bacterium
CGCGCATGACAGGAGTTTACAATCCGAAGACCTTATCCTCCACGCGGCGTCGCTCCATCAGGGTTGCCCCCATTGTGAAAGATTCTCGACTGCTGCCACCCGTAGGTGTCTGGACCGTGTCTCAGTTCCAGTGTGGCTGGTCGTCCTCTTAGACCAGCTACCCGTCGTAGCCTTGGTGGGCCATTACCCCGCCAACTAGCTGATAGGCCGCAGACCAATCATAAAGCGACAACTTTCGTTGCCTTTAGTCTCTCGACCACATGCGGCATTAATCCAAGTTTCCCTGGGCTATTCCCCACTTTACGGAATGTATCTACGTGTTACGCACCCGTTCGCCACTGTGCTATCAAAGTATTGCTACATCAATAACACCGTCCGACTTGCATGTCTTATCCACGCCGCCAGCGTTCGTTCTGAGCCAGAATCAAACTCTCCAAAAATAAATTTTACAAACATTTAACGCTGTTTGCGGCGCATAATTTGGTTTTGCTATACAAAAGTAAAAGAACTTGAATCAAAAGATCAGGACGAGGGGACAACAAATTCATCGCTTCAGGAAGCGACTAATTTCGTCTTCGTCACCAGCGTTTCCGGCTGGCATGGTTCGAGATTATCACACTTCCCGGCTTGGTCAAATTAGTTTTCAAAATAATTGTTCCTGCGTTCAACTTTGCCTCCGCATGCTCTGGCTCATCACACTTGGGTGACATCCTTTCAGGATGCTAACTTCGATCGCTAACCGTCGCATTTAGACTCCTTGAAACCATGTCTAGTGCCCCGAACGTCTGAACAAGGCTTCCTTGTATCCCGTTTGATTTTGCTAGCTAACATATCGTGAATATCAGCCCGTCTTGCTCAGCAACGTGCAATCCAGGTCCATTAGTATGATGTCCTGTGGGCAGCTGCTCTTCACTCGTTTCGGCAACCTCTTTTCGGGTCATTTTGATTGCATCAGCGTAGCGTTTGACTTTTAACGTTGATAAGGTCTGTGACTTTGATTTCGTCGCACTGGAATTGCTAAACCATCTCCGTTCATCATGTAACATGCTCGTTTGCACTATCTGTGCCTTACACTGGTCAACGACTTTTAGAACCTCGTTCCCCAACACCCCGTAATGCAGCCTTAGCTTCGCTGCAGTTGGTCCGAACGCTTGGATTTCGCGGTGTTGAACAGCTACCAAACACTCGTTCTTCTACACAGCCGTCATGGAGTTCGATCCTGACCTCCTCGAACCCTCCAACAGGTGAAAGCCCCACTGTTGATTATCGTGTCGGAACTCGGCTTCGCTTATCGTCGTTGGTCCAGAGTCCTCTCGAGCATTGCTGGTAAGCGCTTCGTTGAATCCACCACATGGCTCGCTATGACGCCGGGCGCATAGTGGCTTAACACGCGAATGGTTGTGGGGATGCCAGAGTTAATCGCCATCTGAATATCGCGATCATGATCGCCTATGAGTATCGAACGACTCAGGTCCAAATCGAGCAATTGCTCGGCATGATGAATCATCTCCGGACTTGGCTTTCGACAGGTACAGCTGCCGCTCAAGTGAGTGCAGGCTTCAATGTGATCAAATCGTGCGCCACCGGCAGCAAGCGCTTCCTGCATACGTGTGTGGATGTCATCCAGAGCGGCTTGGCTCATCTCACCTTTGCCCACGCCTTGCTGGCTGGTGACGAGCACCAAACGATAGCCTCGTTCACGGCACAGCTTTGTCGCCTCCATGATCCCCTCCGCAAAGTGGAAACCATCCCAACTCAGCACGTAGCCTTCACCTGGCGACACATTCACCACACCATCGCGATCAAAGAAAACAGCAGGCGTCGACATTAATCATGCAGTGGTAGGCCAGACGGGCTGGCCAGTTAAACAGACGTTATCACCCAGCGTTAGCACCTGCACGTTCGACAGTTCGACAGACGCAGGCAACGGCAGACCCGAGATGCTGGGACGCCCTCCACCGCACAGAAGCGGCGCGATATACCAAACCACTTCGTCCACTTGATGGCAGGCAAAGGCGCGACCCAAGATAATGCCACCGCCCTCGACCAGCACAGTATTCACACCACGGTCCGCTAGCTCTCTCAGCACCTCAGGGAAATCCATCCCAGGCAGCACCAAAGTCCGATCCTTGAACTCATCGGTAAACAAATGCGACTCCTGCGGCAACGAGCCAGACCGCGTCATCACTACGCGCCAAGGTTGCAGCTTGCTCTGATTGACATGCGCCCCGCGCAACGTCAGCCTTGGATTGTCATGGCGCACCGTTTCTGCGCCCACGATGATAGCGTCCACACGATTCCGCAATCGCAGAGCATGAGCACGCGCCGCCTCGCTGGTGATCCATTGAGGCTCACCCTCAGGCCGCGTAATTCTTCCATCCAGACTCTGGCCGACTTTCGCAATCACATACGGCAGTCCAGTCGTGATCCATTTGGCAAAGGGCCGAAGGATTTCTGTACACTCCGCCTCCATGACACCGCTAGTCACTTGAATACGCCCCGCCTTTAGCACCTGGTCGGCCCGACCTTGATGCGCGGGGTTCGGATCGCGAGCACCATAGACCACGCGGACAATACGTGCCTCTTTGATTGCATTTGTGCAGGGTGGCGTGCGTCCTGTCGTGCAGCATGGCTCCAACGTCACATAGATCGTCGCACCCGACAGTTTGGTCGGGGAGCGCTGCATCGCATCACGAATCGCCTCCACTTCGGCATGTGGCTCGCCAGCCTTCTTGTGATAGCCCCAGCCCACGATAGCATCGTCCTTCACCACCACGGCGCCCACGGGCGGGTTCGGGCTAGTTAGCCCGATACCGCGCCGGGCTTGATCCAGGGCAGCGGCCATCCAGCGCAGATCATCAGAGTATTGTTGCTGGTCAGTCGACATGGCGGTTTTCGAGAGCAGTGTGTCGCATCACACCCCGTGCGCAAGTTTACGCTCGCTTGCCTTGCGGCGACACACCACACTTCCAGCATGACTTTGAGTGTAAAGGATAAAGCCCGGTTGTATCGCGAATTAGGCAAGCTGTTCGCTGCCAGCTTCCCCATGGACAAATCCATCGCCTTGCTGACTGAGCAACACAGCAGCGGCACGCGGCATGAATTTCTGAACGGCCTGCAAGCTGGGCTCGCTAGCAAGCTCAGCTTCGCCGAATCCCTGAAACAACAGAACGGCCACTTCGCCACCGAACTGGAACTCAGCCTCATCGACAGTGGCGAGCGCAGTGGTCGCTTGGCTCAGGCATGCGAGCATCTCGCTCATTACTTCGAAACCTGGAACAAAAGCATCCGCGAGGCACGCGGTGCCCTGATCTACCCCATGCTCCTGTTGCACGTCGGTATCATCCTGCCCGAAATCTCGCGCTACATGATGCTCAGCTCGATCAAAGAGATCGCCGTCGTCCCCGCCATTTTATCGAGACTCGCCATCTTCTGGACACTCATCGTGGCCACTGGGTTCGCGTGGAAAAGCCTCAGCAAAGCCGCCACCAAGTCAGAGACCATTGACCGCATCCTGAATCGCATCCCCATCATCGGAGCCGTGCGTCGCCACTGGGCCCTAGCACGCTTCTGCCAAGTCTTCCACAGCGCCCTGCTAGCTGCATTGCGCATCTCTGAGTGCCTGCACATGGCAGGCGAGGGCTCGCAGAGCGGCACGCTACGCAGCGGAGCCGGGAAAGCCGCGTTCAGGGTCGAACTGAGCGACACCCTCGCCGAAGGCCTTGCTAACAGCCACAGCTTCCCCCAGCTCTTCGTCAACTCCATCGCCACTTCCGAGGCATCCGGCGGACTGGATCGCGAATTCGAGCGCTGGGCACAGGCCGAGACAGACATGGCCGTCGAAGCCCAAAAACGCGCAGCCGAATGGATTCCCAAGGGCCTCTACTTCCTCGTCCTCGGCTACGTCGCCACCCGCATCATCAGCTTCGCGTCCGACTATTTCGGCACCATCATGAACTTCGACAGCTACATGAACTGAATGCATTGAGCGCTCCTGCATTCTCCCAAAGAACAGCATTGCCTCAGCACCGAGCGCTGATTTAATCGGTGCACACCGTGAAAACACTTGCCCCGCGTGTCTGATGCAGGCCTAGTGTTCGCCCGAACAACGCACTCATCACTACGTTATGGCCAAAGCACCCAAATCCGACTCCGAATCCGGCGCGCAAAAGATCGCCGACGCACGCGCCAAGAACCTGGACCTCGCGCTCCAGCAAATCTCCAAGGACTACGGCGAGGGCGCGATCATCCGCATGGGTGAGCACAAGAACCATGACGTCAGTGTCATCCCCACCGGGAATGTCTTGATCGACCAAGCCCTCGGCGTGGGCGGGTTCGCACGCGGCCGCATCATTGAAGTGTTCGGCCCGGAAAGCTCTGGTAAAACCACGCTCACGCTGACTGCCATCGCCCAGGCACAAAAGGCCGGTGGCATCGCTGCCTTCATTGATGTCGAGCACGCGCTGGACCCCAATTATGCACGCAAGCTCGGTGTGAAACTCGACGATCTGCTCGTCTCTCAGCCCAGCAGCGGTGAGGAAGCCCTGCGCATCTGCGAGACCCTTGTGCGGTCAAACGCCATCGACATCGTCGTGCTCGACTCCGTGGCCGCCTTGGTCACACGCCAGGAATTAGAAGGCGAGAT
>CAXNNN010000347.1:0-4639 GCA_964203095.1 Verrucomicrobiaceae bacterium
TGAACTGGTGAAACGCATTCTCGATGGCCTGCGTGATTTGACGGCCATCGCGAGCGAGGTGCGGCGCGCGATTGTCGATGAGCCGCCGATGCAGATCAAGGAAGGCGGGGTCTTTCGCGAGGGCTGGCTGCCGGAGCTGGATGAGCTGCGCAATGCGTCTTCACTGGGCCGGCAGTGGATCGCTGATCTCCAAAACCGCGAGATCGAGCGCACGGGCATCAAGAGCCTGAAGATCAAATACAACGCGGTCTTCGGCTACTTCATTGAGATCACCAAGGCCAATGTGGGTGCGGTGCCTGCGGACTATCATCGCAAGCAGACCACGGTGAATGGCGAGCGCTACATCACGGATGAACTGAAGCGGATGGAGGACAAGATCCTCGGTGCCGAAGAGCGCAGCAAGGCGCTGGAGTATGAGCAGTTCGTGGCGCTGCGTGGCCGCGTCTTGCAGCACTTGGAAGCGATCCAGGAGACGGCGGATGCGATTGCCGTGTTCGACGTGCTGAGTTCGCTGAGCGAGACGGCGCGCCTCTACAATTACACCCGCCCGGTCTTGAACGAGACGCGCAACTTGTTCATCCGCGAGGGGCGGCATCCAGTGCTGGATCAGAGCCTGACGGGCGGCGAACGCTTCGTGCCAAACGACGTGACGCTGGAGCCGCAGCACAACCGACTGCTCTTAATCACCGGCCCGAACATGGCGGGCAAGAGCACGTATCTGCGCCAGGTGGCGCTGCTCACGCTGATGGCGCAGATCGGTAGCTACCTGCCGGTGGCCAGCGCAGAGATCGGGCTGGTGGATCGCATTTTCACCCGTATCGGAGCCAGCGACGACATCGCACGCGGGCAGAGCACCTTCATGGTGGAGATGAACGAGACCGCGCTCATCTTAAACAACGCGACCGAGCGCAGCCTGGTGATCCTGGACGAGATCGGCCGCGGCACGAGCACCTTCGATGGGCTGAGTATCGCCTGGAGCGTGGCCGAGCATTTGCATGACAGCATTGGAGCCCGCACGCTCTTCGCCACGCACTACCACGAGATGACGGTGCTGTCGAAAAGCCGCAATGCCGTGCAGAACTACAACGTGGCTGTGAAGGAGTGGAACCAGCAGATCATTTTCCTGCGGAAAATCATCCCTGGCAGCGCGGAGAAGAGCTACGGCATCCAGGTCGCAAGGCTCGCGGGCCTACCAGACGCCGTGCTAAACAGGGCGCGCGAAGTGCTGGCGCAGCTGGAAGGCGGACACGCCCCCGTGGGCGGTCAGGTCGCCAAGGAAACCACGGTGCCTGCTCGTCCGCCTAAGAAAAAAAGCGAGGGTAAGACGGTGGCGGCGCAGTTGGATCTGTTTGGGTAGTTCGCTCCTGTTACTTCTTTTCATCCACTGCCATCATCTTGCTCGTCACCTTCTGCGTGAAGGGTACCACCATTTCTGGGGTCTGGAGCTGGATGTTCGAGGTGTAGGCCCCGAAGGAAACGACCTTGTTTTCAAGGTCGAAGAACAGGATGCCTGAGATGGACGAGCCCTTGGCGATCTCGACCATGGGGATGGGGCGGTCGATCGTGGGCTGCGAGTTGCCGAACTTGCCCTCGAAAAGGATTCGGGCGTGCTTACGGCCCTCGTGATCCACAATGGCGTCCAGCTTCCCATTCATCTGCACCAGCACTTCCCCCGCCTGAGGGAAGCTGATGGTCTCGTCTGTCGACCAGCTATCCCCTGGGCCGACGGGCACCGGAGGCAGGCCCATCTCGATAGATTTGCGGAATAGATTGGCCACATCGCGCGAGTCAGCGAGGGCAGAGAGGCTGGTGATAGCCCCGGCTTGATTGGCCAGTTCGCCCAGGCCACGGGCATCGACGTAACGATCGTTCTCGTCATAGACCAGGACAAAGCTTTTGCCCAGAGCGCGGCCGAACATCTGCCCCAGCATCTCATCCGCCTCGCCTGGTTTGGTGGAGTCATAGGCCAGCTTTTTTCCACGGGCGACCAGTTCGCCACGCACGCTCTTGAAGATCACCCTCACTAATTTCTGGTCCGTCATGGGCTCGCCGCGCACCTGCATTTCAGTTGTCTGCACCGTCCGCATGGTTTGTTCGTCCTTGGTGCCTGGAGTGCGGGTGGATGTTGCAGTCGTCGTCTCCAGCCGATAGTTCTGACCCGCCTGCCAGTGCGTGCGCAGCAGCGTCTTGGCAGGCTGGGCATTCAAAAGACTAGAGGCGGCGAACAATAAAAAAGCGAGCAGGCAAGGCGAGGACATGGTAAGAGAGATGATGTCGACGGGCTGCATAATTGCAATGGTGGCCCTACGACGGGGATTTTGTTCAGGTGGTCGAAGTAAAACTTGGCATACATCCCGCTAACTGAAAAAATGCACGGAAGATAGCAACCATTCCCCGAAGTCTTGATGAAGGGCTGGCGGTGAAGGGTTGCAATCTGCCAAATCACATCAACCATTCCGAATCAACCATGAAAAAAATTGAAGCCATCATCAAGCCCTTCAAACTCGAAGACATTAAAGAAGCCCTCTCCGGCGCTGGCGTCGAAGGCATGACCGTCATCGAAGTTAAAGGGTTTGGCCGTCAGAAAGGCCACACGGAGATCTACCGTGGCAGCGAATACACTGTGGATTTCCTTCCCAAGGTGAAGATCGAGGTCGTGGTGGAAGATGGCCGTGCAGCCGAAGTGGTGGACGCTATCTGCAAAGCCGCCAACACAGGCAAAATCGGTGATGGCAAGGTCTTCGTCAGCGAAGTGCTCGAAGCCGTTCGCATCCGCACGGGCGACCGTGGCAACGCCGCTGTGACGGCCGCTTAATTCTCTCCAACCAAAATTTCATCAACTGGCTGTCCGAATGGGCAGCCAGTTTTTTGTTGTCACAGCGTTAGGTCAGAACGTCGAGCTGCCTGGGCGATGCTCGTCTTCATCCTCATCTTCGTCGTCGTCGAATTCATCGTCGTCTTCATCTTCATCCTCGAACAGATCGTCCTCGGTGAAGTCGTCATCCTCGTCTTCATCATCATCTTCTGGATCTTCGACTGCCGCATTGGAATTAGCGTCCAGATTCCGCTTCTCGATTTGTTCCAGCGCTTCCGATACGTCCTCGACAGCCTGCCAAACCTTATCGGCGACATACACAGGTGCACCCTGCTGCACGGCCATGGCGATGCTATCGCTCGGGCGTGCATCCAGCTCGATGACCTTGCGCGAGCCCAGTTCATTCTCGGCGGAGATGATGAGGCGAGCGTAAAACACAGAGCCGTTGACGTCATTGATGACCACGCGCTCGACCTTGCCGCCGAAGGCCATCAGCACGCTGGCGAGCAGGTCATGGGTCAGCGGACGCTCCTTGGAAATGCCGCGCATGAACATGGAAATGGCGGTGCCCACGGGCTCGTCCACATAAATAACGAAGGTCTTTTCGTCCGTGCCCAGGAACACGGCAAAACTCCCCTCCAGCGGCAGCACCGCCTTGACCTGCACTTGCCTGACCTGATTGTTCATGTTGGCATTGTGGCGTGCTTCGCTGGGGGTGCAACTGTATCAAAATCGCCCAGTGGTTAGCCGACAAAACGGCGCACTAACTACTTCCCACGAATCTTTAGTCCTGTTACTTTTGCCCATGCCCCTCCTTCTCGATCGCAAAACCAAGCCCCAGTATGATGTCATTGTCGTTGGCTCCGGCGCGGGCGGTGGCATGGCAGCGCTTAGGCTGGCCCTGGACGACGTAAAGGTGCTCATGATTGAGGCCGGGCGGAACTACGATCCCGTGACCGAGACCCCCATGTTTCACACGCCGGAAATGGCACCGCTGCGCGGGGACAAGACGAAGGATCGCCCCTTTGGCCACTATGATGCGACGGTGAATGGCGGCTGGCAGGTGCCGGGCGAGCCTTACACGAACAAGCCGGGCACGGAGGGCAATTTCTGGTGGTGGCGTGCGCGCATGTTGGGCGGTCGCACCAATCACTGGGGCCGCATCAGCCTGCGCTTTGGCGAGTTCGACTTCATGCCCAAGTCGCGTGATGGCCTGGGCGTGGACTGGCCCATGAAGTATGCGGACATCGCACCGTGGTATGACAAGGTGGAGCAACTGATCGGCGTGTATGGTGATAACGATGGCATCGCCAATGCGCCCAACTCCTCGCCCGGCGTGCTGCTGCCGCCGCCGAAGCCACGGGTCGGCGAACTCATCGCGAAGAAGTCCGGCAAGAAGATGGGTGTGCCAATTGTGGCAGCGCATCGAGCCGTCTTGAGCCAGCCACTGGATTGGAAGAACATCCCGAAGCAGCTCTTCCCGAACAATCCCAAGGCGCAGGAGATCATCGGCAAGGACATGATGCTGCGCGCGCCCTGCTTCTGGGCCACCGATTGCCTGCGTGGATGCAGCATTCGCGCGAACTTCCAGAGCACGACCGTGCTGTTGCCTCCCGCATTGGCGACCGGCAACCTGGACATCATCACGGATGCGATGGTGCGCGAGGTCATCGTGGATGGTAGCGGCAAGGCGACGGGTGTGCACTACATCGACAAGACCACGCGCCGCGATGCCGTGGTGAAAGCGCGCGTGGTTATCCTGGCTGCGAGCACGTGCGAGACCTCGCGCATTCTCATGAACTCCAACAGCAGAGACAAAGCAGG
>CAXNNN010000348.1:0-4629 GCA_964203095.1 Verrucomicrobiaceae bacterium
GAGGCCGAAGGCCTTTTTCCACAGGCGATTGACCACGACCTTGTTTAAGCGGTCGTTATCGGGACTCGCCAGCCAGCGTGCGTAGGCCTGAACCCTTGTTTCACCTGGCCGAGGAGCACATGCATGGCCCATGATGGCAGTCGCTTTCACGAGGGATTTGGGCTTCGCATCGTCATACTTGTAATCCGGTGGCAGAGTGACCTTGCGCCTCTCGTCAAAGGTCACTCTGGGGTAGCGCCCGATGCCACGAGGCTCGCTCATGGCCTGATTGTATAAACGCTCAGCCTGGAGCAAGGCCTCCTCAGCCGCCCGGCGTGCCCGCCCCACTTTCTCCAACTCCGCCCAGTAAGCGAGGCGGTCGGCCTGGTTGGTTACGTTTTTGGGCCATTCAGGCTGTTTGAACGTGGTGCGAATAGCCATGCCTTGATCACGCAGAAGGTCGCTGATGCCGCCCGTGAAACTGCCGCCCGAGTCTCTGATCTCCACGCCAAAGGTGAAGGCCGCCATCTCATAGAACTGCCTCTGGGTCCACCTGTCGTAGGGGTGATTGTGGCACTGGGCGCATTCAATGCGGGTGCCCATGAAGACGCGCAACGTGCTCGCCATGTTGTCCAAGGGCATGCCACGATCACGTGTGTAGTAGCCAATCGCACCATCGGACCAGGCCTTACCATCTCCGGCGACCATCTCCCGCACGAATATGTCGTATGGCTTGTTGCTGCGCAGCGCATCCTTGACGAAATGAACATACGCGGGGCCTGTTCGCTGGCCCTTGGATTGCACACGCAGCACATCCGCCCAGTAATGGAAGTAGTTCTGCACATAGCCCTCGGAATCGAGGAGCTTGTCGATCAGTGCCGCCCGCCTTTCATCTTCTCTGGAAGCCAGAAACTCCTCAGCCTCACGCGTGGTAGGAATGCGGCCCACCACATCCAGATAGATGCGGCGCACGAAAACACTGTCGTCCGCCGGGGCGTTGGGCGTCAAGTTGTTAGCCGCCCAGTCCTTCGCCAAAAGCGCGTCAATTTCATCGGCGGCGGAGGAAACTTTGGGGGCGGCTCGGGCGATCGTCCCAAGCCAAAACGTGACAATCATTGAACACGCCAGGAGGCCTTTCATGCAAGGGGTAGAACGCAGGATCAAGCCCTGGAGTTGCAGACGGTTGCGTCGGCCCACATCTTGTGGAGCGGCACTCCTTTGCTGGAACCTGCACGCACAAAGACCAAGTTGCTCCCACGCTCGCCGTCCGGTGCTGCGGAATCATCGTTTACCAAGGCGCAGCAGGACTGGGTGGCCATGATGCGGGCCAGTTATTTCGCCGAACGCACGCCCCCGTAGGGTGCGGTGATACCGGAGCTGCGCAGGGATCAATCACAGCAAGGAGCAGGAGCGGCTTGTGTGGACGCTCCTGTCGTTCGGTTCCTGTGCCCACGACACCCACGCTGAGGTGATACAAGGCTTCGATGGCTTCGCTGATGTCGTTCTTCTGACTTTTGAGCGTGTAACACAGTTGACGTCAGTCTTCAGACCGCAAGGCGAAGGAACAGCAATACGAAGCGACGCTGCGCTTTCACCCGGGAGTGTTAGCTTACCTCATGCACCCCTTCGCCGATTTCGCCAAAGCCCTGAGCCGGTCCACGGTGTATCTCTCCGGCCTGCAATCTCTGCGACGATGTGGGCTGAGGATGCAGAACGGATGGCACGTCCTTCTCGATGAACGCCGGAAACACCAGCCACTGAAAACGGGCGTCCCCCGATGCAAGGCACTGGAACTAGGTCACTACAACGGTAGGTGCCAGGACGCGCCCGTGAAGGATCGGCAGCAGGTCTTGCTGTGCGATGAGACAGAGATTGAGCCCCACCCAGGTGTCGGTGAAGACCGTCACAGGTTGCGGAGGGCGCTGACTGTTGCCAGGTCTTCGGCGAGCCTGTCTTCGTCATAGGACGGAATGCGCCGGGAGAAGAGCACCTCGTCAAAGGCGTGGCGAGCCATGCCTGCCATGCGGGCGGCAACTCCGCGAGAGACGTGCCCGGCAGCGTAGGCACCGCAGGCGAGGTCGAGCAGGATTTCAGGTTCGCCCATGTCAGCGAGCGCGGGATCGTCGGGAAGGGTAATCGTCATGGGCGGACACTGCGAGAAGATGGTCGCTTTGCCAAGGCGACTGGTGCGAGAATTGTTTTTTGTTTTCGCGGTGTCGCTGATCGAAGGAAAAGACGAATTCCAGGAGAGTTGACGGAGATTCTCTAGGGCACCTCTGGAAAACCGTTTTCGACTGCCGTCGCAGTGTCCATGATCGGTAGGGCGCGTTGTCTCAACGCGCCGGATACACGACGGGATTTCGCGTCAGAGTGCGCATCGCCACGTCCCACGCTTCGGCGGCGGCGCTATGGGGCCATAGCGCCCTACCATCGCGGGGCGAAGTCAAGTCCTCTGCGAGAGGAGGTTTCCAGAGGTGCCCTCTAATCACTTGGGATCATGGGCAAATGCCTCACTCGGACGCGGGTGCCTGAGATGGTCAGCAGTGCGCCAGCTGTGAGCGATGCTTCGGCAAGTGCGATGGCTGCACAGACGTGGTCGCGGGCGGAGGTGTCGAATTCGTTGTCCATGCGCAGCAGGACAACGCTCGGTCCCGCCTCGCGTGTGACATAGAGGATTTGAGAGAAATCGAGGTCCTGTGTGACGATCACATACTGGTGCTCGCGCGCCCAATTCATCAAGTCGGTATCAGGCGCGCCGCCAGGGCCGACTGTAGCCCAATGGCGCACCTCCCAGCCGTTGGAGGCGAGCAGAGGCACCCAGTCCTGACTGAGGTTCATGTCCACCAGCAACTTCATGCTGCGGCCATGACGAGTTCTTCGTCGTCCACTCGCAGAGCGGCATAGGCGAGGCAGGCATCAATGTCTTCCGGCTCCAGGTAGGGGTAGGCGGCAAGGATTTGCTGAGGCTGCCGATGATTAGCAAGCTGCCGCAAAATGTTGGCGACGGTGACACGAAGGCCACGAATACAAGGCTTTCCCGACATGACGACTGGATTCAGGGTGATGCGTTCGAGGTTCATGTGGAGGATGCGTTGATGGAATGATAGGCGAGGGACCTCGTTTCGCAAGGACCCACGCATGTCACGAGACTTTGCGCTTTGTCTTGCTTGAGGGAAGGCCAGCACTTAGTTAGAAATGGGGCGCGGTGTGATCTTCCAATAGAGCACCACGGATTCCGGGCGAACGAGGTTCTGATCATGCGTGCGCACTACCTGGGGGCTGTTGCCCATTTCGTCGGCAACCTGGGCGGCTTTTTTGATCTGGGCGAGGCGATAGCTGCCGTAGCTATGGCGGAGCAAGTTTTCCTCCCATTGGATTTCAGCCACTTTGCTCAACTCCGAGCGGTAGATGGTCGCTGACAATCCCAAGGGCGCGCTGCTGTTCGTGGCGAGGGGCTTTAGCCATGCCACGGCGTTGGGGGAGAGTTCAACACTGCGGCGGCGGTTGGTCTTGGTGACTTCGCTGGGAAGCTCAATGCAGGGGGAGGCGATGTCCAGGTGGATGTGTGCCCATGACAGCCGCTCGGCTTCGGCGCGACGCAATCCCGCAAAAGCCTGGAGCACGAGCAGGACACGCAGCCTTGGCGTAGCGGCAGAGAGCACAGCGTGAACCTGATCGGGCGCGAGAATGGCGGGAGCAGAGCGAGTGATCTTCGGCGCTTCTACGCGGGTAACGGGATTGCTGGGGAGCCTGCATTGCTTCACCGCAAAACTGAACACGCTCTTAATGGCTCGTTTGAAGTTCGCAAAGCTAATGGGACTGAGCGCTAACCCATGCAGCCATTGCTCGATCTGGCTCGGCTCCACATCCCCCGCGTTCCGCTTTCCGAAGGTCGTCGCAAAACGATCAAGGCGATGGGTGAGGTCGTCCAGATGGGGCTTGGAACTCCGTTTAAATCCGTTGGTGGCAACACCGTGTGGGTTCGAGTCCCACTGCCGGTCATACTCAGCGCATCCCGTGGTTGACTCGCCCCCCGTGCTGTCTTTTCTGAACTCCCCATGAATGACACGCTCAAAGTCCTCAGCGGTTCTGCGCATCCCACGCTGACTAACGCCATCTGCGAAAACCTGGGCGTGCCGCCATGCTCGGTCACGTTAGACACCTTTCCGGACGGTGAGACCTTTGTGCAAATCAATGAGAACATTCGCGGCCGCGACGTCTTCATCGTCCAGCCCACCTGCCCGCCGACCAACCAAAACCTGATGGAACTGCTGATCATGGTGGATGCAGCGCGGCGCTCTAGCGCTGACCGTATCACGGCGGTGCTACCCTTCTTTGGCTATGCGCGCCAAGATCGCAAGGACCGCCCGCGCGTGCCGATCACGGCCAAGTTGGTGGCCAATCTACTGGTGGCAGCAGGCGTGCAGCGTGTGCTGACCATTGACCTGCATGCGGGACAAATTCAGGGCTTTTTCGACATTCCCGTGGATCACCTTTACGCGGCACCTGTCCTGGTGAAGGCGATCAAGGAGCGCGTGGGCGAAGATTTGGTGGTGGTATCCCCAGACGTCGGCGGCATCAAGATGACCCACGCTTTTGCGAAGGCCTTCAATGCGCCCATGGCCATCGTGGCCAAGAATCGCGTGAGCG
>CAXNNN010000349.1:0-4627 GCA_964203095.1 Verrucomicrobiaceae bacterium
AAGCTTGGGCTTAAAATATCTGAAAAACAAGGAAAGAGAGGTGGTTATTCACAAATTATTAATTAATAACTCCGAAATATCATGAGTTAAGAAGCTTGATTTTGAAATTTGTTCTGGATTTATCTGACAGTCAGATCAAAATCCAAGCATGGTTAAGTCTCCTCCCAAATCTCCTGGCGATATGCTCGATGAACTGCTGCGCGAGCGGGGCATGAATCAGACAGAAGCAGCGACAAAGCTGGGTTTGACGCGGCCTTACCTGAATGGCGTGATCAATGGCAAGTATCCCTTGGGGCCGGATCTGCGCCTGCGCTTGCAGCCCTTGCTTGAAACGAAGCCCGAGTTCTGGGAGGGTGTGCAGCGTGACTTTGAGGCGTGGCAGAACAGTGTCGATGGTCGTGCGGCACGCATGGCGGCGACGATTGAGGATTTCCACAATGCGCTCGATCTGCGCGGGGCGCACACCTTGGTCGACCATGAGATCGAGGGGGCAATGAAGGCTGGAGCGCTGGAAGTGGTGCCCTTTGATCCGACTCGTGATCGTGAGCGCCTGCTGGCGACGAGTCTGCATCTGACAGTCGGGTTGCGCGGCTACCTGCACACCTCTGGCAGTGCCGAAACGACGAGTGTGATGACCAGGCCGGGGCTAGTGCTGAAGCGCGGTCAGATGGTGACTCTGAGCACTCGGGAGAGCTTGGTGTTGTCCTCGCGAGTGCGGGCGCATGTGAATGGCCTGACGGAGCAGTGGGCGGACAAGTTCCTCCACTGCTTTCACCAGCGCCTGCTGGAGCCTAGCTTCCGTGGGGCGATCACGTTTGCGCTGATCAATGCGGGGCCGACCGATGTGGAACTGCCTGAGGGGGAGCGCTGTCTGTCCTTGTCCTTTGAATACCTCGCCCAAGATCCCTTGGCCCAACTCTAACCCCCTGACCACGCTACGACTATGAATCCTGCTGCCGCCCGCCAACCCATTAATGCCTCCGATATTTCTACCTCTCCGCTCCCATTGCCGCCCGCGATGATTGCCCCGCTCGTTTCAGGTTTGATGTGGGAGCGTATGGCCGAGCTTTCTGGTCACATGGTTGTGCAGCTGCGCCGTCTGGGCGCGGGCTGTGATGATGTTTCGGTGGGTAAGTTTGAATTGATGGTGGACGAGCCCAGGGCTCTGACTCCGATTGCGGCCGCGCACGCGTGGATGGTGGCCATGGCGCAGCCGGCAGCGCTGGAGATTCGGCGTATTGAGAAGGATGAAACGGTGCCTGCGCCGAGCGCGGCTGATGTGGCTGAGATTACGGCGGTAGCCATTCTTGCGGGCAGTGAGAATCCTCGTGGCTCCGCCCGCCGCTTGACCAAGGTTTTGCAGTCGCTGGCGTGCGATTTTGCTACGGCTTGCCACAAGCGTGGGGCAAATGCGCAGTTCCAGTTCGCTCGGCCATTGCAGAGTGTGTCGCCCGTCACGCATCACACAGCAGTTCCGCTGGCGACCTGCCGTCTCCGTGCGGTTGGGTTGAGCTGCGCTCAGTTGCGCGATCTGCTGAAGGAGCTGGTGCATGATCGTGGGGCTTTGGGCGGTGGCGAGCTGCTGGTGGTGAGTGTGTTTTGAGTGTGACAAAAGTGCGCATTCAAAAACTGATGTTGGGATGCGGGTGTGTCTTAATGGCTCATTTGGCTTATTGGGTTTTTTGAGTTGAGCGGGCTGCAGGCCCTGATTTATCAAGGGTTGTGGCGGTGTGGTAGGGTTTGGCATGTGATTTGCGAAAGATTGGTTCTGTCAAAAGGAACCTCTAAGTCATTCCAAATCACCCATGAAACTCACACGTTGCACCCCTGCTAACTATACCGCTGGCCAGCTCGCCGATTTTGGTCCTTGGCTGCGGACTCCCCTCGCTGGTTTCCCTGCGCTCAGAGATCTCTTTGATCTTGGTTTCTCAAGCGCCGCTCCTGCCCGACTAGCGACCGATGTCTTTGAAGACGCCGACAGCTACTATGCCCGCTTCGAAGTGCCGGGTGTGAAAAAGGAAGCCGTGAAGGTCGAGCTGCACGATCGCCAGCTGACCGTCAGCTTCGAGCGGGCTGACAAGTCGGCCGAAGGCGAGCAGACTCACAGCCTGACACGCTCCGTGACTGTGCCTGATAGCGTCGCCTCCGAGCGTATTGCGGCCAAGCTGGAAGACGGTCTGCTAACCGTCACGCTGCCCAAGCAAGAGCAGCGCAAGCCGCGAACTATCCAAATCGCCTAACCCTCAGTTCAAACCGCCTAAACTACCTTATCTACACGATGACTGCTCCATGCCCATCCCCCACCGTTGCCAGCCAGCTGCTGCGCAAGCCTCGCTATGAAGTCCAAAGCGCCACCGACGCCTACACGATCCGTGTGGAACTGCCCGGCGTGCCCAAGGACGCGCTCAGCATCGACTATGACCAAGACGTGCTGACGATCCAAGGTCAACGCAAGGCTGCCGCGCCAGAAAACTGGAAGCCACTGCACCGGGAACTGAATGACCTCGGCTATGTGCTTCGCCTGAAGCTCAATGCGCCGGTCGACGAGGACGAGTTGGTGGCCCAGCTCGCCGATGGCGTGCTTACGCTGAACTTGCCGATTCGCGAGGCAGCCAAGCCCCGTCGCATCGAAATCAACTAACCTCGGCAGGTCGCGCGTTGCGACCACCGGGTCCGAGCCCGCAGTCGAAAGGCTGCGGGCTTTTTGTTCTGAAACGGGACAAAATCCGCATGGCATAGATGTTTGCACGTTGCGTCGCCCCACTCATAGTGCGCGTCCCATGACTGCCACGATTCCTATCGAACACACTGAAGAAACCAATGCCAAGATCCTCGCTGTATCCGAGGACCGCATTCGTGGCTTCCTGCGTCATCCCTTTCACGCGATCGCTGAGCAAAGTGGCGTCGAGTTGGACACGGTCATCGAGCGTATCCGGGCCATGGTTGCCGGCGGAGTGGTGCGTCGTGTGCGTCAGACCCTGCTCGCGAATAAGCTGGCCGAAGGCGCGCTGGTGGCCTGGAAAGTCCCAGCGGACAAGCTGGATGCCATCTTTGAGTTCATGTTTAAGGAAGACCCGTTCAGCGGGCATGTGGTCATTCGTTCGACCGACCGCGAGGTGTCCGGCAGCGACTATCGTTTGTGGACCACGCTGAAGACTCCCCAAGGCGTTGAGGTGGCCGAGCATGCCGAGGTTTTGAAGCGCCTGACCGGGGCGGAGGAATACCTGCTCATGCCGGCCAAGGGCATCTTCGCTCTCGGAGTCGGCCACGTGCGCCGCAAGACGATGGAGATCGGCGAGCGCGGCGATGAACCGGCTAAGATGATGACCACAGAGGTCGTGCCCTTGACCGATGAAGAATGGAAAGTGCTGCTCGCTCTCAAGGGGGAACTCAGCATCGACGAGATCAGTGGCGAGCCCTGGGCCGCGCGTGCCGATCAGGCCGGTGTGAGCCTGGAGCGCTTCTGTCAGGTGGCCGAGAGCCTGGACTGCAAAGGCGTGCTGGGCCGCTTCTCGACCTTCCTGGAGCACGTCAAACCTTCGTCCACTGGTGTTCGGGTCACCCGCTTCAATGGCTTATTCCACTGGCGCGTGCCGGTCGGCATGGAGGAACGCGGTGGTGGTGAAGTTGGTCGTCACACCATCATGACCCACTGCTACTGGCGCGAGGGCGGCCTTCGCTTTGGCAGCGTTAACATCATGGGTGTCGTCCATGGCTCGGACCGAGATCTAGTCCTTGAGCACAAAGCCGCCATCGACAAGCACCTCGCCGACGTGGGCATTCCCTGCGACTACACGAACGTATTCTGGGGCGGCAAAAGCGAGATCAAGCCAAGCGAGATCTCGCCCATCGTTTACCGCGAATGGCATGCTAAATGGAAGGGGGTAGCAGGTCCGGTGGTGTGAGGTGATCGCAGCGCAAAAAAGCCCAGTGGAATCGGATCCCACCGGGCAAGCGTTTTTGGTCAATCGGGGAGCTTAGTGGCAGCCGCAGCCTTCGCCGCATCCGCCGCCGCTCTTGCCCCAGACTTCTTCTTCCGTCGGGACCTGGCCGCGCTCAAGTGTCTTGCTGACATAGCCGCTGACCGTCTCGGCGATTCCTTGCAGCACTTGCTGGGCTTCGGTGAAGGCGACGATCATCGGGTGCGCGTCGCAGCGGTTTTGCAGGTCATTGAACTCCCGCTCTTCGGTGGGAGTGGGCTCTTCGCCGTTGTGCTGCTTTTGGTGCAAAGAACGGCCCAGGCTGGCCATCTGGCGGTAGAGGCTGACCGCGTCTTCGTCGGCCAGGAAAGCCTCGGCGTGTTCACGGGCGATCTTCACTTCTTCGTCAGCGACGATGGCTTCGCAGAGTTCTTGAATCTTTTCTTCGATGGTGGCGACGGCAGTCATAGGGCAGTCAAAATAAACAAGATTGAAAGCCGCGCCTCTGGTTTGTGCATTTTCTTCAGCTTGGGTGCGGGGAGTCTCGGTCAGTGGATACAATTGTCCCGGCTAGCTGCCTTAAGGAACCCGTGGCTTGGACTTGGTTATGAAGGCGTCTTGCACGTAGATCGGCTCCAGGTCGTGGTCGGATTCGGTGACGTCCAGTCCATGGCGTGCGAGCAAAACGGCGCTCGGGGGCGTGCTGC
>CAXNNN010000350.1:0-4618 GCA_964203095.1 Verrucomicrobiaceae bacterium
TTCCAATACAAATCCACGAACGCCTGTGCCCGTCAAATACATCACCCAAATCACCCCAATGGTGACAATGCCTGCTAACATAAGCAGGGCTATGACTATCTTTCGTGTTTGATTGGGCGAATCACTCATGTGTGCTCAGCAACTCCGTCATAGGTTCAGACTGCTAGGGCGCTCTGTCCTCACAGCGCCTGATACATGGTGGACTATCTCGCCAACTTGTCGTCCCGACACGACCAGTGCTTCGACGACGACGCTCTGCGGACAGATTGCCCTACCAGCGTGTGGCTTGCACAGTCGTTTCATGCGGCTCATTCAACTCCACATTCCATTCTTCACAAACCCCAGCGGCAGCGTGGTCGCATACGGATCGTAGAAATTCGTGATGTTTGGCAGCACGGTCGCGAGATCAGTGCTGCTGACGCCGAACCAGCGCAGCATCTCGGCGAACAACTCATCCACCGACGTGCTCGGCAGCAAGCGTCCGCCATAGCCGACGTCGTCCGGCCCGTCGAGCGTGAGATCGGGGAAGGTGCCGTAGATGCGGCCGCCTTGCACGGGGCCGCCGAAGATAAGCGAGTTGTTGCCCCAGCCGTGGTCGGTGCCCTGGCCATTGCTGCGCAGCGTGCGGCCGAACTCCGTGGCGGTGTAGGTGATGACGCTGTCTTGCAGGCCAAGCAGCTCCAGCGCCTTTTGAAAACCTGCAAGCGCGGGCATCATCTCACCAAACATTTCAACCTGGCTGTTCAGCAGTTCCCCATGATGATCCCAACCGCCGAAGTTAACGAAAATGGTCTGCCGCGTCAGGCCGAGCTGTTCACGCAGAGCTATGCTCTTGGCCACGGCCAGCATGTTGGTTCCATAGTAGTTGTCCGAGAACAGAGCGTCGATAGCGCTGGTGTCGTAGCCATTGAAGGCAGCTTCAAAAGAGCGCTGCAAGGCCAAGCTGTCTTTGGTCAGCGAGGCATAGCTCAGCTGCATGAGGTTGCTGTAAGTCTGTTGCAGAATGCTTTCATGCGCGCTGTTCTTCAGTGCAAAAGGATGGGTGGCAGGCAGGTTACCAGCGGGCTCGGTGAAGACCAGTGCGCCATCGGTGGAGACGACGAATTGATTGGTGGTGCCGCCGACTTGCCACAGATTGTTTCCCGCGAAGCTCATGTTCATCGACACGCCGCCGGAGTTCGATGTCGAATGCAGCAGGTCCGCAGCACGGCCCGCCCAGCCTGTGGCCTGGATCATCCCTTGCGGCACCGAGGTCATCCACTGGTCGCTTTGGTCGCTGTGGGAAAAGAGCGCGCGTGGCAGAGGCACGGTTTCGTTGTTATACTGCGCCAGTGTGGTGGGCTGAATGAGGGTGCCGACATTGGTTGCGAAGGCGGCTCGACGCTTGCTGGCATCACCACCCAGGCCGTTAAATAGCTCCTGAATGCTCGCGCAGCTCGGATGGATACCATAGAGCTGCCCGTCGCCACCATCTTGATTCAGCGACAGCATGGCTCGCGTGCCGGTCAGCGGAATCGCCAACTCGCTGCGGGTGGCTCGGTAGATGTTGTGCCGTGTTGTGTCTCGCGGCATGAGCAGATTAAAGCTGTCCATGCCACCGCCGAGATACACGCAAACTAAGGTTCGTCGGTCCGTGGGCGCTGGCTGTGCGGCGACCCGCGCTGCAAGGTTAAGGTGTAGCAGCGTATTGACGACCGAGACGGAACTCATGGCCGCACAACTGGCCTGACCTAGAAAGCGGCGGCGGGAGAGGTCTTGTGGAGCGGTGGCTTTCATTCGATTATGGGGATGGCTGAAATGTTGATACTCAGATCATTTCATGACCGCACCTTCAGGCGATACGATCGCCAGGTAAGCTCCCACCTGTGCTCGTGACTCGAGTTGCGTGGCAGGGATCTGATTGATCGCATCCAGGATCAGCGTGCGGGTGCCAGACGTCATGGAGCCAGCGCAGAAGACGAGGTTTAGGTAGTCCAGGAGCTTGGCATTGTCGGCGGCTAGGGTGCGTTCGCGACTGTAGTCGAATTTGAATTGGTAGCCCTCCCAGTGCCGGAAGCCATTCTCGATCAAATCCCAGAATATGTTCGGTGTGGAGATAGCCGTGAAGCTATTGGTGATCTGGAACACAGGCGATTTTTTCTGTGCAGCCGAGATCGCACCCGGTGCCTGGTAGTCGGGGCGGTAGAAGTTGAACACGCTGGGCGAGTAGGTGGGCTCGTGCTGCGTCTGTTCGTAGAACTCGCTTTCGCCATACCATTGTAGGTTGGGCACGCTTTTCATGTTAAAGGCCCTTGCCATGGCCATGGCGCGAATGGTCGGTTCCTTCAGGCGTCCATAGTCGCTGGTCTGGATGGGGTCACGTGCTTCGACATCCAGGAGTATGGCTTTGATCACCGCCTTCAAGTCGCCCTTCACGCCACTGCCATTGTCAGCCCATACCGTGGAGACACGTTGGATGTAAGCAGGGCTTGGATTATCGGTGACCAGGAACTGAATCAACTGCCGACCAATGAAGGGGCCGGTGTTGGAGTGGCGGGCAAAGTAGCGCACCGCATCCGTCACATCTTTCATGCCTGCCTGGGCTGTGGGCGACCGTGCTGGCAGGGTATAACCATCGGCCAAGGTTTTGGTGTTAAAGTCGTGATACTCGGGATGCATCGACATGGGCACGATGTAGTCCGTCTCTGCCCAGCCGCCATTGCCCCAGGGCTTCTGACCATACCAGAGACCGGTGAAGACGCGGGCGAGCTGCGTGATCTCAGTGTTGCTGTAGGTGGGAATCTCGTTGCCACTTTGCTGCTGGCGTGTGCCATCAGGATTCAGCTTCCAGAGGCCAATGCTGAAGAGTTGCATGATCTCGCGTGCAAAGTTCTCGTCAGGGTAGCGATTGACCGACGGATCGGCTTTCTGGTTGCCGACATGGCTCAAGTAGTTGCCCATGGCAGGGTGTAGCGCGACCTTCAGCAGCACATCTTCATAGAGGCCGAAGGCTCCATCAACAAAGAGGTCGTAATAGCTCGCCATGCCACGAAGTCGTTCGCGCAGATCGTCATCGCGGCGCGAGGTGACCAGTATCTGGCTGAAGGCAAAAGCCACGCGCTGGCGCAGCTGATCTGGGCCAGCGATTGCCGCCCGGGCAAGAGCGGTGTTCAGATTTCGCCCTGGCAATTCGGTTCCATTCGCGTTGTTCGAGTAGTCGCGAGCCATGGACCGTGAGCCCGTGTAGTCGGCATGGATGGCACCCGCATAGGCGCTATGCCGTGTGGCGGGCACGTTGTTGATTTGGTCATCCAACCAGCCCTCGTAATCGAGAGCCTGCACCTTTTCGATGTCCTCCAGCGTCGGGCCAAAGCTCGATTGCATAAGGAAGCGCGCCGCCTGGCTGCGGGTGATGCTGGTGGCCAAGGTACCAAGTCCGACTCCACCCGCAGCCCCCAGGTTGCCTGTGGTGGGGTTGCTAGCTGAGGTTCCAGGGTCGCCGAACGTCTCTGCCATGGTCACGTAATCACCGCTTTGCAGCGTGTCGGTAAAGCCGTCCCCATTCGTGTCCACATAGCGTGCCGTGTGGCTGCTGTTCGCATTGCTGGGGGAGGTGCCGAGCACCTTCGTCTCGGTCCAGTCGCTGACGCCATCCCGATCCGTATCCACGTCATTCACCATGACACGGAAGAAGCGCAGGCCACCGCTCAAGCCATTGACCAAACGCACCTGATACGTCTCGCCTACAATCTGAGGAGCGGCCGTGATGTTCTGCCAACTGACGAAGTCGCCGCTGCCTTGCAACTGATGCCGCTTGTAGAGAATGCGTGGCCACGTGACCAGCAAGTCACTGCCATCAGGTGTTGCGGTGGCCCAAAGGCGCGAGCGTTCATCAAGCGGATGTGTACCTGCGATGGACTCCTGCCAATTCGTGTAGCCATCGGAGTCAGCATCCCCAACAGCGGGCAACCCATTCACGCCAAAGTATGCCGCGACCGCTGAATTCATCGCTGGCGAACTCGTGCTGCCGGGGCGCAGTGCAAAGCCGGATGGCGTGCCGTTGTAGCCGGGTGGCACGCTAGAAGCGAGCAGGGGATTGCTCAGACCATCGGCTTCAATGGCATCGCTCACCCCATCGTCATCGCTGTCCCCGTCGTGAGGGTTTGTCCCGGCTTCGTATTCGCGCACGTTGCTGAGCGTGTCGCTATCGGCGTCCTGGGTGGCATCGGCAGATTGTGTGGGATTGAATCGTTGAGCGGTCTCCCAGGTATCGGGCATGCCGTCGTTGTCCGTGTCTTTGTAGGCGGCAAAGGCTGGGTATGTCTCCACGCCGAGACTCGTGTAGCTCGGCAAGATGTAGAGCGAGAAGCCAGGCAGCACGTCCACATTCAAGCGGTTGGCAATGCCTTCGTCGTTGGTCCAAATAGCGGTGTTCGCGTGGGCTGTGGCGGCCAGTCGACAAGCGGTTTCCGTGTGTGTGACGATCACCGCCTTGGTGTCCAGATTGGTGATGGTGAAGGTTATGTTCCAAGCGGCTGAGCTGCCTGTCGAGCTGGTGCCGCTGAGCCGGACGCGGAGCCGTGCTGAGATGTCATGCTTGCCACGTCCGCTGAAGCCCATGAGAGGTGCGAGGTCGGGT
>CAXNNN010000351.1:0-4604 GCA_964203095.1 Verrucomicrobiaceae bacterium
AATGTTGCCATGCTTCTGCATAGCATACTTTTCTCCTGATGGCTATATTATTATTTAATTGGCTCTAACGAGCGCTTTACCAGCGCTGGCCTCAAGCTCGAACGCGCGGATATCCGCGACGTGATGCTCCCCGCCGACCTCAAGCGCGCCTTCACTGAAGCGCTCAAGAGCAAGCACGAAGCCAACGCTGCCCTGGAGAAAGCCCGCTCCGAAGCCGCCGCCTTGCGCACACTAGCGAATGCCGCGAAGCTCATGCGCGAGAACCCTGAACTATTGTCCCTGCGCTATCTACAAACCCTCAGCGAAGTCGGCGCTAGCTCTGGCAACACGCTGGTGCTGGGGCTTACAGAGGCAGGGAATCTGGCAGCCACGAAGGCTTGAATCGCATGTGGCTACACTCTGCGCGTTTCCAAACTCAACATCTTACCCAAACCACTCACTCTGATTCCACGCCAACCGACCACCAACTCCACGTCACCGGCGAAGCGGAAGCCTTTCTTCCTGCACCGAACAACAACGGCAAGCCAATCACCGTAATCGGGACAGAAGCCATCCGCGCTTCCTTTGATCAGCCGACGCTGCAAGAGGCGCTGAACTCACGCTCGTGCCCAGGGGTGACGGATGTCGTGATCAATCCTGATGCGCATGTCGGTTACGGCGCGCCGATCGGGTGCGTGATGGCATCGCCGACGCACATCTATCCAGGGTCAGTCGGTGTGGACATCAAGTGCTCGATGAGCCTGCTACAGTTCGACATCCCGCAGGATGAACTTATCGACAAGAAGCTGCGTCGTGCGCTGATCGATGCGATTTGCGCGCGCACGCCGACGCGAGCGAAGCGGATGATTGAAGTGCAGTTCGGCTACAGATTCGCCCAATACCAATCCAGGGCCTCGGCGAGGCCTTGGCTGACGTTATGGGTGGGTTCGTAGCCGAGCAGTTTTTGAATCAAGGAGATGTCAGCCTGCGAGTGGCGGATGTCACCAGCACGGAAGTCACGGTAGGTGGGCTGGGGGTTGCCGAGCGTGGGGTCCTTTGCCTGCAGGCTGTAGCGGATGGCGGCGAAGATTTGGTTGAGCGTGGTGCGGTCTCCACGCGCGACGTTGAAAGCCTGGCAGCCGAGATCGGGGTGTTGTGCGGTGGCAGCGAGCAGATTGGCCTGCACCACATTGGCAACGTAGCAGAAGTCGCGCGAGGTTTCACCATCACCGTTGATAAAAACTTGCTCGCGCTTCTTCAGCGCAGAGAGCCACTTGGGCAGCACGGCAGCATACGGACCTTCAGGATCCTGACGCGGACCGAAGACATTGAAGTAGCGCAGGCCGAGGCTTTGGAAGCCGTAGCAGCGGTGGAAGACCTGGCTGTAGGTCTCGCACATGGCCTTGCTGGCGGCGTAGGGGGAGAGCACGTTACCGGTGCGCTGCTCGACCTTCGGCAGATTCGGCTGATCGCCATAAACGCTGCTACTGGAGGCATAGACGACACGTTTCACCCCAGCATCGCGCGCGCCGATGAAGATGTTCAGCGTGCCGGTGACATTGGCCGCGTGGGTGTCGCCAGGGCGCTCGATGCTGCGGGGCACGGAGCCGAGCGCGGCCTGATGCAGCACGTAGTCCATGCCCTGGCAGGCGCTGGCGCAGACGTTCTTGTCGGTGATGTCGCCTTTGACAAAACGAACTTTGCCCCGGTGCTCAATCGGCGCGCCCTGGATAGCGGCCTCCAGGTTGTCACGGCTGCCTGTGGCGAGGTTGTCGAGCACGACGACTTGCTGGCCGAGCGAGAGCAGGGTCTCCACAAGATGGGAACCGATGAACCCGGCACCGCCGGTGACGAGCCATTTGCGAGGAGCGGCGAGGAGATCTTTTTTCAGGGAGTCGTAGGCGGTCATGCGAGAGGGTCGAAAAATGTCCCCTGCGTGGGGAGAATGCGCCAGCGATTTGGTGAAGTTTTCGTGCCTCACTTGTGATGCTTGCACCAGCGCCACAGCAGGAAGAGTGCTAGCAACAGGAGGCTGACCACCAGGATCGCGATCCACGATTGACCACTGCCACTGTAGTCAAACCCTGCCTGTGCCTTATCAAGGCTATGTGGCACGGGAATGCATGGCGTTTCATCCCCGGCGAGGAGCATGACCCAGCGCGGATCTTTGACGTTCTCTTCGTGCATCCAGAAAACCATGGTGTGCTGACGTTCTTTGGGCAAGACGAACTGAAGGGCCTTGTCCGTAGGCTGCCATTGCCAGAGCGCGATGAGCAGTTCGTGCTTCATGCTCTGAAATTCCGGCGAACGGGGCATGGGCGAGCACGGATCGGGCTGGTCGCGTGGCTCCAGCTTTACAGGGGCGAGGTCGGTGAGCTTTTGCTCGGCATCGCCGATCTTCACCCGCAGGATGTCATCGAGCGCGGCGCGGGCTTCCTTTTCATCCGCGATCATCGGGTTACCGCTGTAGTCGGCGGTCATCTCCAGGTGCGCGGTGCCGCGGGGATCAAAGAAGAACTTTGCTTCGAGAAACTCACTACCGTGCCCAAGCGCAAGCAGGGGGAGCACGATGGCTCCCCCTGCGATGAGTCGAATGATGGCGCGATGGCGAAACATCACTTCTTATTCCAGCGCAGCACGCGCCCCCACTGGTTCCACTCGGTTTCCAGGATGTTGCCGTTGTTGTCGAAGGTGATGCCGTGGGGCGAGGTCACGGTGCCTTGTTGCCAGTCCTTGGGCTCAATCTTGGGCGTGTTGGTCTTCACCGGATTCGCACCGAGTTCAGCTACCATCTTGTTGTCTTTGTCCCAGACGCTCACGCGGCCGGCAATCTCGGCCACGCACATCAGGTCGGCATGGAAGCTGGCGCTGCTGGGATTGCGCAGGTCTTTGTCGGCGATGATACCGATGATCTTGCCATCCAAGTCCAGGTGCAACATGCGGTTGTTGCCACGATCAAGAGCCACGACGCGCGAGGGCTCGAAGCGTTTGTCGATGAAGATCTTGTGCGTGTTCTTGAAGCCGTAAGGTGCGCCAGGGCCGCCGAAGACGCTCTTGAATTTGCCTGCACGGTCGAAGACGAAGATGTGGGAGATGCCGTAGCCATCGACGACGTAGATGTCGCCATTCGGAGCCACGTCGCAGTTGGTCAAGGCAAGGCCTTTCGGACCGGCCTTGTCAGCGGGGAAGCTGGCGGTGGGAATCTCCAGCACCACGGTGCCGTCGAGCGTGCACTTGATGACCCGCTTTTCACCCAGCACAGCGGCGAAGAGGTATTCCTTCCCGGTGTCCTCGCGCACCACGAAACCGTGGAGCGACTGCGGCAGCTTCAGCGCCTTGATGAACTTGCCATCGGGCCCATAGACCTGAATGCCGGCATCCTTCTCCTGCACGCTGACATAGAAATTACCAGCCTTGTCACAGGCAATCTCGCCGTGACCGTTGCCGATCTCGGTCTTACCCGGAGGTGGCTGGATGAAGTCGGGGGCGAATTCATAGGTGACCTCTGCGGCGGCAGAGCCACACAGAGCGAGGGTGAGGAGGAGACTGAGCTTCTTGTTCATGACGGGCGCGATTGGAGCAAGGCCGCAGCACGCGGTCAATGCCAATGCATCTGTTGCGTGAATAATCCAGGCTCTGTGAAAGAACCCCGGCAGTGCGGCGCTTGTGAAATGCGGGTCGTGCATTTGCATTTTGAACAATTGCCCACAGTCTGCGTCCACTCTCACCGCCTTACCCCATGAGCCTTATTGATCGACTGCAACGTGTCTTTTTCTGGCTCTCCGGGGCCTCCACCGAAACCTTGGAATCCTGCCCGTCCTGGGAACGCCGCAAGTATGTTGCCTTTGGTGCCACCGTGCTGGTGCCATCCACCTTCGCCCTGATTGCCTCTGCCTACGCGGTGGGCACACTGACGGACCATTGGTTCTTCATCATCCCAGTGTCGCTCGTCTGGTCTTTCATCATCCTCACGGTAGACCGCGCGCTGCTGGCCACCTATCGCGCTTATCAGAACATCTTCCGCAAGGCCGCGCAGTTCGGACTGCGCATTATCGTGGCCGCCTTGATGGGCATGACCATCAGTCATCCGATGACGCTGCTGCTCTTCCGCGACACGATCAACTCCGAGATTGAAAAGGACCGTCAGGCCGAGATCGAAGTGGCACGCGCCAAGGGCGTGGAGCAAAAACTGATCATCGAGACCAAGGTCAAGGCGGCAGAAACCGAGATCGCCATGGCACGCGAACGCTGGAACGACACCTTCAGCGCCAATTTCCTGGACGGCGGCGAAAAGGGCAAGGTGGAGATCTCCATGACCGACGAGGAGAAACAGAAGCAGACCGCGCTGGAGGCGCAGATTGCCGAAGCGACCAAGACGCAGCGCGAGCAGCTCGCGACGATGGACAAGCAAATCGCCGGGCAGGAGGCCGCGAACGTCAAACTCGGCGGCGAGCTGAACTTCTGGCAGACCGAGTTCGAGCGCGAGGTCAATGGCCAGCGCAGCGGTATCCTCGGGGTTGGGCCACGTGCCAAGAGTATTCAGGACGACCAGCTTGCCTGGCGACGGCTGGAGGCCAAGCGGCTCGCCGGCATCCTGGAAGCGCAGTCGATGCAGCGCAAACAAC
>CAXNNN010000352.1:0-4602 GCA_964203095.1 Verrucomicrobiaceae bacterium
GCCTTTCTCAGGCGTAGCTGTGTGGTCCCACTTTGGCAGGGCCGGTGCAGCGAAGGCCTTATCGATCTTGTGCCCCTTGGAGAAGGGATTGCCATTCACGATCACGTCCGCGATGTAGTTCAAGAGACGTGTCGCACGGTCCTTGCGCTTCTCAAACTGGAACAGATGGGGGTTGGTATCGATGAAGCGTGTCGTGGCCGCCCCAGCTCGGAAGGTAGGGTCGGCAATGACGTTTTCGAGGAACGGAATGTTGGTCTTCACGCCGCGAATGCGGAACTCCCGCAGGGCACGATCCATGCGATCCAGCGCCTGTTCATAGGTGCGTGCAAAGACGGTGACCTTCACCAGCATGGAGTCATAGAAAGGCGTGATGACTGCGCCATTAACGCCGAGCGCCCCATCAAGACGCACGCCGAAACCACCGGCGCTGCGATACGTGAGAATCTTGCCAAAGTCGGGCGTAAAGCCGTTCTCTGGATCTTCCGTGGTGATGCGGCACTGAATAGCGTAGCCGCTCTTTTCGATGTCGCCCTGAGCAGGCAGCGCGAGCGGCTCGTCGTGCAGGCGATGGCCTTGCGCAATAAGGATCTGCGAGCGCACGATGTCGATGCCAGTGATCTCTTCGGTAACAGTGTGCTCGACCTGAATGCGTGGGTTCATCTCGATGAAGAACCAGTCGCCGCTATCGACATCGACCAAGAACTCAACGGTGCCTGCGTGCGTGTAGCCAACTTCCTTCGCGATGGCGAGCGAGGCATCGCACAAGCCAGCGATGATCTTGGGATCAAGCTTGTAGCTCGGAGCTTGCTCAATGACTTTCTGGTGGCGACGCTGCACGGAGCAATCACGCTCATGCAGGTGCAGCACATTGCCGTGCTTGTCGGCCAGCACCTGCACTTCGATGTGCTTGGCGCGACCCACGAACTTCTCCAAGAACACCGCGCCGTTGCCGAAGGAACGCTTGGCTTCAGTCTGCGCTTCATCAAGCAACTTCTCCAAGTCCTCCGCTTTTTGCACCACGCGCATGCCGCGACCACCACCGCCGAACGCGGCCTTGATAATCAGCGGGAAGCCGATCTTTTTGGCAACCGAGATCGCCTCACGCTTCGACTCCACGGGGTCCTTGGTGCCTTGCAGTGTCGGGATCTTCAGCTTGTCTGCCACATTGCGTGCAGCGGTCTTGTCGCCCATCATGTCGAGCACCTTCGCATCTGGGCCGATGAAGATGATTCCAGCGTCGGCACAGGCCTTCGAGAACACGGGATTCTCCGAGAGGAAGCCATAGCCGGGATGAATCGCATCCACGCCCTTCTCCACAGCGAGCGCCACAATCCCTTCAATGTCGAGATAGGCACCGAGCGGTCCCTTTTCCTTGTTCAGCTCATAGGCCTCATCCGCTTTGAAGCGATGTGGGCAGAAGCGATCTTCGGCGGCATAGATACCCACCGTTCGGATGCCCAACTCGTTGGCCGCACGCATGACGCGGATGGCAATTTCAGACCGATTGGCAACCATCAGCTTCTTGATAGGCCGGGTGGCGGCAGGAACAAGGACAGGAGCAGCTTTCTTGGCAGGCATGGCAGGAGGAAGATTGATAACGAATGATTCTGTCATGCTCAACGCCGGTGGCAAGCTACGAAGCTATTTCTTTTGACGTGTCTATCTATCAGACGATAGACTGTTATTATGGCGCAACGAAAAAACATTGCTCGCGATGACATCCTTCTCTCTGCCCATGCACTGCTGGCGAACGTTGGCTTTCATGGCTTTAGCATGAGAGATCTCGCGGATGAGGTCGGTATCTCGTCAGCTAGCCTGCATCACCACACTCCCACGAAAGATGAAATGGCTACGGCGGTGGTGCAGCGCGAGCGTGATCGACTGAACAAGCGGCTGGCGTCCATCGGGGCAGAACATGAGGATTGGCCTCGACGCCGACCGGAATTGATGCAGAGCTTGACCGAGACACGACTGACCGCTGTTCTGATGGCCGAACTGGCCGGCTTGCCACCCAAGTGCCAGGCCGAGCTGCGCCTTCTGCACAGCAATCTGATCGGATGGCTGACCCGCTTTGCAACGGAGGCGATTCGCCGCCAAGAGATGCCTCAAAACACCGAACCCGAAGCGCTGGCTGGCACCATGCTGGCACTAGCACAGGGAGCGGCCTTGTATTCCACTGTAGCGCCGGTGGGCCCGACTTGGCTACTCGCAGACTTGCGGCCCGTCACTTCAGCTCTTTGATGGCCGTCTTGGTCAGCTCTAGGCAGGTTAACCAGGTCGACTCTATCTGATCAAGAGCCTGTAACAGAGGCAGTGGCCACGCGTCATCCCGATTCATGATCAGCCCAGCGGCGACGCTTGCAAGCAACACAACCACCCAAAAACCAGCCCAGATCAACGACCCGAGGCAACTCTTTCGACGACCCGCTGGGGCCTCAGGTTCCCCAGTCGACGAACCGGAGTGTTGACTGATGCCAGGCTGCGGAACCGGTCTATCAGGCTCAGGCCCAAAGGCCGGGAGCGCGGATACTTTTTCCGCCTTGGCAAGCAGATCTAAGGCTTGCCGCGCTGAGGTTGGCCGTTGGTCAGGGTCCAGTTTCACGAGCTGGAGCAATACACTCAGCCAGTCGGCATCCAGGTCCTGACGCTGACGGCGAAACTCAGCAGGATCAAAATGCTGCCATCCAGTATACAGCGACTCCTCAACCAAACCCGCCACCGGCAGACGACCCAGCAGCAAGCCCAGGATGCTCGCCCCGGCGGAAAAGAGATCGCTCTGAGCGGTCGCCACACCGCCATGCAAACACTCTGGTGCCCGCAACGCCAGAGTCTCATGCGGCTGATGGCTGCGGCAATGCGACAGCCCCCAATCGAGCAACTTGAGTTCACCGCCTTCGCTTGATTGGCGATCAATGATCAAGTTGGACGGCTTCACATTGCCGTGGGGCAGGTGGAGCGCCTCCCCCACCGAGAGAGCCTCCAAGAGCTGGCGAAGAAATGTTTGAGCATCCCTCGCAGTGAGCGGCTGTGACTCAACGAACGCCCAGCCATTCACCCCCTCGGCGAACTCCGAAATCAGGGTCACCTCATCACCACTCACATCCAGCACTAGTAAGGCCGCAGTGTGTGGATGCACGACTTGCAACAGATACGGCGCATAAGCCTCCATGGTCGGGTGATCCACGGGGCAGGACAGATGATTCTCCAGCAGCACCTTCAGCCGCACGGTGCGCGCGAGGGAAAGGTCATGCCCACGATACACAATGCCCGAAGGGCCAGCGGCAATCTGCTCTTCGGGAATGTAGGGTTCGTCCAGCACGACAAATCGGTTCGGCATGGGGCCGTGCCGTTGAGTAACGAATCAAGGTCGGCAAAGGATTCTCTGCGACGAATCAAGCGAACGCGCAGCCACGCCTAGTGAGCCTTCTTCTCGCCATGGTCAGCCTCGGCACCGTGGGGGGACTTTTCACCATGAGCGGGAGCCGCATGCTCGTCATGGCCATGCTCCTGGAATTTCTCATGCAGCACCTTGGTTTCTTCGAACGAATGCTTGCCGCAGGCACCGAGGACAAGAATGGCAGCAGCAGAGAGCAACAGAGTGACGGGGAACTTCATGAGCAGATCAGGATAAGGTTAGGGATGCAGAAACTAGGGGCAACGCGCTGGCTGTGCAACTAATCATCAAAACCACGGAACACACAGCGAGCGGTGGGGGTTTCATACAGCACGATCTCACTGATTCCTGGAAGCTGGGGTTCCAACTTCCGCCAGAACCACGCACAGATGTTTTCGATGGTGGGGTTCTCCAATCCCTCGATTTCGTTCAGATACGAATGGTCCAGCAAGTCAATCAGCGGGTTCATCGCCTTGCTGATCTCGGCGTGATCGTAGACCCAGCCGATTTGAGGATCCACCTTGCCCGTGACGGCGATCTCGATCTTGAAGCTATGGCCATGCATGCCACGGCACTTGTGGCCCTCGGGAGCAGTGGGCAGCGTTTGGGCAGCTTCGAAGCGATATTCTTTGATCAAGGTGGCACGCATGGGCTCGCATTGTGCAAGCTAGTGACAGAGGTTCAACTCTAGAACGCTGGGAAATGCTGTGCCTCTTTTAATAAACGACACCGCCCTCTTGCTCGGACTCGATCAGGTGCGCTAGGCCCTGAAACTCGAATGGAGCGATGCCGAAAGCATTCTCCAGACTCTCCGCACAGTCGATCAGCAAGCACTCCATCTCGGCTAATAATTGCAGGATCCCGGGAGACAACTGCCCAGCGGCCAAAGCCGTGGAAAAGGCATTCAGCGCATTGTGGATCAATTCCTCGCCGAGAAAGGGCTCCAAACCATAGCCAGCCATGCAGGCGGCGTGCCCCATGTCAGAATCGACCACCAGTAGCACCTGACGGTTCGCACCGCCGCGCTCCACGGCATTCGCGATGCCCGTGCGATTGAACAGCCAGAGTGCATACAACGACAAGCCGATCTCCCTGGGTGCGGCAGTCAGCACCACGGAAAAGCCGAGCTGTGGCAAACTGCGCTCAAGGCGAGCTATCTCCTGCATCACCTGCCCCACCTCGCGCCGAGTTAGCTCGTTGCGCAAATC
>CAXNNN010000353.1:0-4602 GCA_964203095.1 Verrucomicrobiaceae bacterium
ATAAGCCCGAATGCAATCCGTGCGACGCTGACACTGGAAGACCGGCATTTTCATGAGCATCCGGGCGTGAATCCGTTGTCGATGCTGCGTGCGCTGTGGGGCGTGGTCAGTGGCACGCGACAGGGTGGCGGTTCGACGCTTACGATGCAGGTCGCGCGGCTGCGCTGGCAGTTGCGCACGACTTCCATCGTTGGCAAGGCAACACAGGTGGTGCGTGCGCTGCAACTGGAGCGCCACTATACGAAGGACGAATTGCTGGAAGCTTACTTCAACCTCGCGCCCTACGGTGGCAATGTGGAGGGAATCGGCGCAGCAAGCCTGCTGTGGTGTGGCAAGGCAGCGAAGGACGTGACCTTGCGCGAGTCGGCGGCGCTCGCCGTGCTGCCACAGAGTCCGACGCGGCGCAAGCCGTCCGTGGCGAAGGAGAACGCCGAGCACAGCAAAGCGATGCACCGTCTGTGGCAACGACTTGCCCCACGCAGTGATCCACTGGATGAAGGCTATGCTTTGCTGCCCGAAGCACAAGTGCCGCGCCAGGTGCCGCATCTCGCGCGACGCTTGTTCAAGGAGCAGTCGCAGAGCATAATCGTGCGCAGCACCATCGACTTGCCGAAGCAACGCCTCGTCGAGCGCACGCTGACTAAGCACATTGAAGATCATCGCGAGTCCGGCATCGCAAATGGTTGTGCACTGCTCGTTCATGCGCCGACACGCGAGGTGCTGGCTTATGTGGGGTCGGCGGGGTTTTTGGACAATGACATCTTGGGTCAAGTCGATGGCGTGATGGCTCGGCGTTCACCAGGCTCGGCCCTGAAGCCCTTCATCTATGGGCTTGCCATGCAGCAAGGCTTGATTCATCCGCGCTCGCTGGTGCGCGATGGACGGCTGACTTTTGCCGACTACAACCCCGAGAACTTTGATCGCGAGTTCACCGGCCCAGTGCCTGCGGCGGAAGCATTGTATCGCAGCCGCAACATCCCTGCCGTAGCGCTGACCCAGAAGCTGACCTCGCCGCGATTGTATGACTTTCTCAAGCACGCTGGCGTGGCCTTTCCAAAACCTGAATCGCACTACGGTCTGGCACTGCCGCTCGGTGGTGCGGAGGTCAGCATGGAGGAGTTGGCCCAACTGTATTCACTGCTGGCGAGTGATGGCAGGACGCAGAAGTTGAAGATGGGTTTCTGGTTCCCGGTTCCCCGTTTATCTAGCAAGCAAGCTGTGCTCTCAGAGGAAGCCCGCTACTTGACCCGTGAAATGCTGTGCTCGCCGCCGGGCAGCGAGGTGATGGCGGATCCGGAGATCAACTGGAAGACCGGCACCTCGCACGGCTTTCGCGATGCATGGGCAGCGGGGATGCACGGCGAGTATGTGCTGGTGGTCTGGCTGGGGAATTTCAATGGCAAGGCCAACCCCTCGCTAGTTGCACGGCAATGTGCGGCTCCGTTGCTGTTCGAGATGTTTCAGCGGCTCGGCTTGCCCAAGCGCAGGCAAGGCCCGCCAGCGGGGGTGGAAGATGTCGAGTTGTGCGCGGTGTCGGGGCAGTTGCCGACGCCTGCGTGTCAGCACCGCACGCATGGCGGCTTCATTCCCGGCGTATCGCCGATCACGCCGTGTGAGATTCATCGCGAGATTCTGCTGGATACATCGAGCGGTCTGCGAGTCGCACGCGACGATGGCCTTCGTCCGGTCAAGCGCGAGGTGTGGGAGTTCTGGCCACCGGACATGCTGGAGATGTTTCGCCGGGCGGGCCTGCCGCGTCGTGATCCTCCGGCCTATGCGCTAGGCGAGGCACCGATCTCGGCAGCGCAGACGGAGGCAGCCCCGCGCATCGTGTCACCATTGCCAAAGCGTCGTTACACACTGATTGCGCATGATCCGGCGCGGCAATCGGTGCCGCTGCGGGCGGATGCAGCGGCAGGCGTGCGCCAAGTGTTCTGGTTTGCGGGTTCGCAGTTTTTGGGTGCCACCACACCCGTGCAGCCCTTGCTCTGGAAGGCCAAGGCTGGCACCTGGACCTTGCAGGTGCTGGATGATCAGGGGAGACGCGCGCAGTGCTCCGTTACAGTCGAAGTCGTAGAGTAATCAGCTTGGCCACGATTTTGTGCTCGTTCGTTGCCAAGTTTAACTTCTCACCACCACTTGGCCATCGCGCCAATCCAGGCAGCTATGCTTCAGGCCACGCTGACTTTGCTTGCTGAGACACACGGGCACGGAACCGATCTTGAACCGGCACTCAGCGGGTGCACGGTGCTCGGGCAGCCATTCGATCTGCCACCAGGCGGTGCCCTTTTTTGGCCCAGTGGAAGCCTTCAAGTAGTCGAGCGCGAGAATCTGCCGCTGGCTCGCTCCCTGGCTGAGTTGGGCCAGGTAGTCGGCAAAGGCATTGGTATAAATGACGCCGCAGCGAAGGCGATGCATAGGATGAGAAACAGGCTGTATATGGAGGCTATCGGGCGGTTGTTCCCATGCAAGCAAAGGCTTGTGAATAACTATGAATAATGCACAACAAGATTGCAGCCAGCGCGGGTTATTCGCAGACTAGGCGCATGACCTCTCGTCGCTCGTTTCTTGCTGCCTCGGCCGCCTTCGCCGCGCCCGCCTTCGCGGCGGCTCCTCGCATTCGTTTGGGTCAGATCGGCGCTCAGCACGCTCATGCAGGGGGCAAGATGGAGGCCGTACAACGCCTGAGCGATCTCTATGACGTGGTCGGTCTGGCAGCGGATGAAGGACATCAAGGCAAGGAGTATGCGGGCCTGCCACGCTTGAGCACGGAGGCCTTGCTCGCCTTGCCTGGCCTGCAAGCCGTGACCGTGGAGACGCGTGTGGAGAACTCGTGTGCTTCCGCTTTGCAGGCGATCCAGGCGGGCAAGCACGTGCATCTGGACAAGCCGGGAGCACTGGGGCACGACGAGTTCAAAACCATGCGCTTGGAAGCTGAGAAGCGCGGGCTAACCGTGCAGATGGGCTACATGCTGCGCTACAATCCAGCCTTTTCATTGACCTTTCAGGCGGTGCGCGAAGGGTGGCTGGGCGAGATCACAGAGATCGAAGCGATGATGGGCAAGCTGGCCAATGCAGGCACGCGCAAGGAGCTGAGCGCGCTGGCAGGTGGCGGCATGTTTGAACTCGGCTGCCACATGATCGATGCCGTGCTAACTCTACTGGGTAAGCCTGCTGAGGTGAAGGCTTTCTCGACACCGACGCAGGCCGATGGCATGAAAGACAACCAGCTTGCCGTGCTGGTGTATCCGAAGGCCACCGTGACACTGCGCTGCAATCATGCGGACCCGTTTGGCGGACCACGCCGTCGCTTTCAGGTTACAGGCACCAAGGGCAACATCGAGATCATGCCCATGGAATCGGGGGAACTGGTGGCACGTTTCAGCGAGCCACACGGCACCTACAAGAAAGGCGAGCAGCGCTTGAAGCTCTCCGTTCCAAAGGGCCGCTACGACGGCGAGTTCATCGACCTAGCCAAGGTCATTCGAGGTGAGAAGAAGCTCGCCTGGGATGCCGCGCATGACATCGCGGTGCATGAAACCGTTTTGCTAGCCTCCGGTCAGAATGCTTGAGTCTGGCGCAGGTCTGCTATGCTTTGGCACCTCTCATGAACAAGCTACCGCCCTCCCTGCCGGTCGAATCGCACGAAGTTCTCCGCCAAGCTTTGGAGGAAGTGGGCCCGAAGGAAGTCGCGGCTTCGCTAAACCTCTCCATCTCGCTAGTTTACAAATGGATGCAGCCTTCAGAGGACGATGGCAGTGGGGCGATTAACCCGCTCGACCGTGTGCTGCAAGTGCACAAGGTCACCAAGGCGGACTCAATGATTCAGTGGCTCTGCCGCAAGGCGGGCGGGTTCTTTGTGAAAAACCCGCGCGCTGACAAAGGCGACTTCCAACTGATGCCCGCCACGCAAAAGATCGTCATGCAGTTCGCCGAGATGCTGGCGGAGATCAGTCAGGCTGCTGTGGATCACGAAGTCTCCGAAAAAGAGGCAGCCAAGATCCGCCACGAGTGGGACGAACTAAAGCGCTACACCGAAGGCTTCGTTCGGTGCTGCGAGGCGGGTGATTTCGCGGGCATGGAAGGCCTGGAACGTGACTTCCGGGCCAAGCACTGAGGCGCTTAATCAATACATCACCGCCCAGGACTGACCCAGTTCCCGGATCTCGGTGGAGGTCTCCAGAGGGGAGTTGGTGGTCTGATAGCGCCGCGTGATAAAGATGCTCCCATCCAGCACCACTTCGCGCCGGACTTCGATGACCTTGATCCCGGTTCCCCAGCCCTTGAGCAAGAAGCTTGGCAGCATCGCGACGAACGCAAAAGCGATAGTCAGAAGTTGAAAGTTTTCATTGGTGCGAGACTACGGATCGTTCTCGCCTTTTAAATAGAAATTATTGTTTTCTGGAGCCCAGACAACGAATCGACTCCATCCTTTTAAATCCCGATAATTGACTAGAGCCAATTAAATAATAATATAGCCATCAGGAGAAAAGTATGCTATGCAGAAGCATGGCAACATTCTCTCTTGATTTGCGCGAACGCATCGTCAGCGCGTATGATAAAGGTGAAGGCACCCGTGATGAGATCGCGCAGCGCTTTGGG
>CAXNNN010000354.1:0-4591 GCA_964203095.1 Verrucomicrobiaceae bacterium
GGCCGCCGCGATGCTGGTGACTAGCGTGGAGCAGATGGCGAACTTGGTCGCTGGGAGTGCGCCGCGCAATCAGGAGCAGGCCCTGGTGCTGGCCGAAGCCTACACCGAGCTAGCGGATCTAGTGGGCCGCCACTTCAGCTCCAAAGAAGCGACCGACGCGCACTATGAAGCGATCAAAGTGCTGCTGGAACTCATTCGCCTAGAGCCAGAGTGGAACGAGGCCAAGTATCTGCTGGCACGCAATTACGGCCAGATCGCCGGGCTTGAGCGTGATCTCGGCAATAGCGCCGAAGCCGTGCGCAAGAAGCAGGACGCGATTGAGCTGATCAATGAGATCGTCGCCGAGGACGTGGAGAATCGGAACTACCTCTACCAGCAAGCCAAGCTGCGCGGTGAATTAGCCGAGCTGATGGGCGACGGCGGCAAGGCCAAGGAGGCGCTTGGTATCATCAAGCAAGCGGTGGAAAGCCTGCAGGCACTCATCGACAAGCTGCCCGACAGCAAGCACACCTCCACCCGCAAGGAATGGGAGGTGCAACTGGCCACGCTGCACGGCGTGCAGGGGCAGATTCTGGAATCCACCAAGCAGCGCGATGCCGCCCGCAAAGCCTTCGCCACGGCGGAAAAGCAATGGCAGCACTTGGCCAGCATCGACAAGGATGACGAGCAGGTGAAGAACGGCCTGTCCTGGGTGCAAAACCGACTCCAGAAACTGCGCTAGACGGTTAGTGCAGTCCACTCACGGTCGCTGCCACGTTCACCTGCACCGTCCGCCACATTGACCTGGGGTTGCTGCCACATTGACCTCCACCTCTGGCACGGGCACCTGAGGTTGCTGCCACTTTTATCTCAACATGCTGCCACCGCCTATTGAGCAGGGGTCAGCAGGCGCTGAATGCCGGGATAGCTCTGTGCAGCGTTAGGACTGGCTGGCAAAGTCTTGATCAGCGCAGCCAAAGCCCGGCCACCTGCGCCATCCTAGTTCGCTACAAAAGCTCGGAAGACCTGCCCTGCCTGCTCATCCGCCACATCACTGACCACACGCCAGACTTGCACGGGCAGGTGATGATTCGCACACGCAGCGAGCAACCCGTGGGTGTTCATGTCCACCAGCGCCGCTTGGCTCGCAGCGGCCAAGTTTTCCCGCTGCGCCGCACTCTGCACAAACACCTCACCCGCGCACAAGCGACCCTTCTGGGCACTCGCCAGCATTTCCGGCAGTTTCCAGGTCGCGGGCGGCGGCGGCAGGGTCAGCATCGGAGAAGCCCCGCAGGCAAATGGTCTTAGACAGAGAGGGATCGAGTGTTTTCAGGGGCAGGCGAACAACCGGGGGGGCGGACGGCTGGCCCCTAGCGTCTCCCTTTCCCTGCCGGGGTTCCCACACGTCCGCACCTTCGATCGGAAGAGGAGCACGCATGGAAGGCCGATGCCTTGGCGCGAATCCCGACGGCGCAGCATGGCCGCCACCGTGCGCGGTTTGAGACCCTAGGCCAGGCGGCGACAGGCCAATGGCAGACCTGCGGCCCCGTGCAGGCGAATGAGGCGGCGCGTCACCCGGACCGAGGCGCCCTGCATCAGGGCTGGTATCGACGCCTTCGGTCCTGAAGCACAAGGCCAAGGCTTCCCATGAAAAGGTGCATCCGGGGGGAGAGTGACAGCCGACGGCTCGGGGCCAGATATGGAGTCCAGCTGGCCACTGGTGTTCACACCCGCGCGCCCGTCTTTGGGTTTGAAACCCCGGAGCGGGCCGCTATGGGTGAGGGCTGTGAACTACGCCGAACTGCATCGCCTTTACCACCAGCCCTTCTTTGACCTTCTCAAGCAGGCCCGCGCCGTGCATGAAGACAACTGGCCAGAGCGTGAGGTGCAGCTCTGCACACTGCTGAGCATCAAAACCGGCGGCTGCTCTGAAGACTGCGGCTACTGCGCCCAAAGCGCCCGCTATTCGACCGGTGTGCAGGTGGAGAAGCTGATGGATAAGGACCAAGTCATGGAGCGCGCACAGGCTGCGCGGGAGAATGGCAGCACTCGCTTCTGTATGGGTGCCGCGTGGAAAGGCGTGCGCTGTGGCACACAGAAATTCGACCAAGTGCTGGACATCGTGCGCGACGTATCCACACTCGGCATGGAAGTGTGTGTGACGCTCGGCCAGCTCGGCCCGGATGAAGCCAAGGCGCTGAAGGAAGCGGGTGTGACGGCTTACAATCACAACATCGACACCTCCCCCGAGCACTACAAGAACATCGTCACCACGCATACGTTTGAAGATCGCCTGAGCACGATCCGCCACGCACAAGATGCAGGCATGAGCGTCTGCGCCGGTGGCATTCTCGGCCTGGGCGAAGGCATGGGCGACCGATTAAAAATGCTGGAGGTGCTCAGCGAGTTCAACCCGCAGCCAGAGTCGGTGCCGATCAACACGCTGATGGCCATCAAAGGCACGCCGATGCAGGACAACGACAACGTGGATACCTTTGACCTGATCCGCATGATCGCGGTGACCCGTATCGCCATTCCAAAAGCCAAGGTGCGCCTGAGCGCCGGCCGCACGCAGATGAGCCGCGAGACACAGGCGCTATGCTACTTCGCCGGTGCGAACAGCATCTTCTACGGCGACAAGCTGCTCACCACGGCCAACCCGCGTGCGAAGGAAGATTTGGAACTGCTGCGCGAACTGGGCCTAGCCCCCCAAGCGCCAAACCCAGCGATGGAGGCTCCCGAAGCCGATGCCTCGCGCCCGCTGATGCCGATGTGCGAGGTGGCTTGAAGCTGGCCTCTGATCACGGGAACAACCCGCGCTGCTTTTTCGCCTCGAACACACGTTTGATGCCTAGACTAAGCGCGGCCATGCGCATGGGCAGTTTTTGCTGCTTGGCTAGGGTGTGCGTTTGGGTGAAGGCGGTTTCCAGGATGCGGAAGAGCTTGTCCACGACCTCGGCTTCGCTCCAGAAAAAGCTCTGCAAGTCCTGCACCCATTCGAAGTAGCTGACCACCACGCCGCCGGAGTTGCACAGGATGTCGGGAATGACGAAGATGTCATCGCGCTGATTGATGATCACATCGGCATCCGGTGTGGTCGGCCCGTTCGCGCCCTCGGCGAGGATGCGGCACTTCAGGCGCGGGGCGTTCTCGGCCGTGATCTGACGCTCCAGTGCGCAGGGGGCGAGCACATCGCATTTCAATTCGAGGATGGCGGCATTCGTGATCGGCTCGGCTTCCGCAAATCCTGCTACAGTGCGATGCTGGGCGACATGAGCATCCAGCTTGTTCAAGTCCAGCCCGTTGGCATTGAAGACGCCGCCATCGGCATCACTGACCGCGATGATCTTGACCCCATGCTTCGCCATCGACTGCGCAGCGACAGAGCCGACATTGCCGTAGCCCTGAACCACGGCGGTGCATTCGCTGGCACGCAGACCCAGCACATCCATGGCGCGGCCCACGAGGAATCCCACCCCGCGACCGGTGGCTTCACGGCGACCAAGCGAGCCGCCCAAATTAACGGGCTTGCCCGTGACCACGCCGGGCACGCTGTAGCCCGCATGGAGAGAATAGGTGTCCATCATCCACGCCATGACTTGTTCATTGGTGCCCACGTCTGGCGCTGGGATATCAATCTGTGGACCGATGAAGGGGATGATCTCCTGAGTGAAGCGACGAGTCACGCGCTCCAGCTCGCCCGTGCTTAGCTTGCGCGGATCGCAGGCGACGCCGCCCTTGGCGCCGCCGTAGGGCAAGCCGGTCAGCGCACACTTCCAGCTCATCCACATGGCGAGCGCGGCGACTTCGCCCAGTTGCACATCGGGGTGGAACCTCATGCCGCCTTTCGTTGGTCCCAGCGAGAGATGGTGCTGCACGCGGTAGCCAGAGAAGACCTTGACCTCCCCACTGTCCATGCGCACCGGCACGGCCACGACAAAGGCGCGCTTGGGATACTTGACTCGCTCACGTTCAGCCTGCGGAATCTGCATCAAGTCAGCGACCAAATCGAACTGTTCGCAAGCCATGTCGAAGGTGGGGTGGCGGTAAATGTCCATAATCATACCGTACGACTGGAAAGCATGCCCCCGCCAGCGTGAAGCATTCAGCCGCTCGATGATAAGTGATACCGCGCCCCGTAAACCTTTTGGATTTGTGGTTGCTAAGATTTGCGGAAGCGGGAAGACTCCGTGCTCATTTTCGCCATCCAGATCACGCGATGTGTGTGGATGTGTGAAATCTGTGCTGACTCCATCTCAACGCATCCCCTGTTATGCCTGCGAAAAAGAAGATCGCCAAAAAGGCCACCGCTAAACCCGTCAAAAGGAGCGCCAAGGCGCCCGCAAAGCCGGTCAAAAAAACGGTTGATATCAAGAAGGCTAAACCTGCGGTGAAAGCCAAGAGTGCGAAGCCAGCCAAGCCAGCCGCAAAGAAACCAATGAAGGCCCCAGCCAAAAAGCCAGCGCCCAAACCGGTGAAGAAAGCGGTGAAGCCACAAACCAAGTCTCCTGCAAAGAAACCTGCCGTCAAAGCGACGACACCTGCGGTGAAAGCCAGCAAGCCAGCCGCCAAACCGACGCCCGTTTCCAAGCCTGCGGCCAAAAAACCCGCC
>CAXNNN010000355.1:0-4585 GCA_964203095.1 Verrucomicrobiaceae bacterium
CTTGGCAACTGAGCATGCAGGCGACAGCTGCCCTGCGAAGAATGCGCCGCAGACACAGAATCCTAACCGCCTGCTTCGCCCAGGCCGAACTTTGGCCTTAACGTCAGTCTATTATGCAGGTCTCAATAATGCCTACCTGGGGTTCGTAAATATTTGGTCATACACATCTTCGCCGATCTCGCCAAAGCCCTGAACCGATCCACGGTTTATCTCTCCGGCCTTCAATCGCGCTTTGAGTTGCCGGTGATCGATCGAGCGGGTTACTCGGAGGCCTATCTCGCCTTTCTCCAGAGGGTGGTGCATCTGCGCACCCTCTCGATCACCGAAGAAACGCTGCGGGATCTCTGGCACATCGAGAAGAAGCTTTTGGTATTGCTCCATGCCGACTCCACCGGATCACCCACTGGTTTCTCGATTCCTGCGGTGCCACCACGAGTCCGAAGCGCCGCCTGCTGCTGACCAACTACGAACTCGGTGCGGAGGTCCATGGCAAAGCTTTGCAGCTGGGTCTGAACTTCGCCGACACCGCCCCGGAACTCTTTGCCGGAAATGAGATGGGCGAAGACGCCCTGCGTGTCCTCCACGACTACCGCAAACTCCATGCCCGCATCACCGCCGATGTGAATGCCGAGGCAACTCATGTGCGTGCCGCTTTCGCATGGTCGAAGCGAGTTTGAGTTGAGGACAAACCGAAGCAATTACATCTTCGATCATGTCCGACCTCATCCTCTATCAGTTCAGCCGGGATCGTGTGGAAGCCGGTAATGCCAATGATTTCCTGTCCCGGTTCGGCAACAGCCAACTGCCGAAAGGCAAGAAGCTGGAAGCCATGATGAACAGCGTGGCTCTGATGATCGACGGCTACAATCACGACCCCCGAGAGATCTACGCCATCCCAGAAATCAGAGTGTTCTACAAGCAACTTTGGGAGGTCTGGCCCTACTGGCTGTTTTTCTGCAATCTGGACACCGAAAACCTCATAATGATGGTGATGTGCTGTCTTGATTCACTGGATGCGCTCAAGGTTCAGGGGCAGCCACAAGTTCAGGTGCAGATCAATCCCTTGGAAGTGGTGCAGTTCATCAGCGGTGGTTTTGTGCCGATGAATGAAATGTGTGAACGTGCCGGAATGAGCGAGCGCCAGATCTTCGACCGGACCAAGGCAGTGTTCGAGTATTTCAACCTGCCCTTTGATGCATCGCCACTTCGATAGCGATTCCCGCCCTCACATGTCCAAATTGGCAGGACTGCGAGCCTCCACGACAACTGGAGCGGGGCTTTATTGGCGGTTCGCCTCTCTGCGAAACGGCGCGCAGATGAGGTCACGAAGCATGACAATTCATGACAACAGCATCTCATCCACCCTGCAAAACGATGCGAAGGCACCCCCATTCCTCTTGCAAAGAAGCCTGGATTTACGCAGATCTTCGCATGAACCACAGGACAGCGTCACCGGCATGGTCCCCGTGCGGACCACTTCGCCGTCCGCCGAGCTGAGCCAAGGATCACTCCTCCCCCAAGTAAGCCGCCAAGTGCTTCCGCAGCTCAGTCCTTGCCCGGAACAGCAGGCTCTTCACCGCAGGCAGTGACATGCCCAAGACTGTGCACAGGTCCTCATACGGCGTCTCTTGGAAACGACGCATCACCACGGCGATACGTTGTTTCTCCGGCAGCTTGGCAATGGCTTCGTCCAACGCCTTCTCCAACTCCTCACGCTGCGCAATGACATCCGCGCCGTCAGCAAGCGGATGCGCAATCTCGCGCGGCTGATCGTCGAAGATCGGCTCGTCGAGCGAGACTTCCTTCTTCCGCACACGGCGGCGCAGCTCGTTGAAGACGAGGTTCCGCATGATCGTGTAGAGCCAAGTGGTGAACTTGGCCGTTGGCTCGTAGCGCGGCGCACTTTTCCACACTCGCACGAAGACCTGCTGCGCCACGTCGTTCGCATCCTCCGCATTGTTTAGCATCCGCGTGACCGTGCCGATGATTGCGCCCTGGTGCAGCCCGACCAGCTTTTCGAAGGCTTTGATGTCGCCGTCGCGGACCTTCATCATGAGGGCCACGCTTTCTTGATCCGCCGACTCCACGGCCACAGGCAGGGAGTCGGATGGATTATCAGGTGGCGACCAGGAGGATTCCGGCATGAGGCACAGGGACGGGAACAGCGGGACGCTAGCGGCGAACATGACGGCTGTAAACCCACAGCACAGGCATTGGTTGCGCGAGACCTGGGTCCCATTTTCGTCCGACCGGCCTACGGGTTGCACTTGGCGCATATCGTGCTCATTTGCCAGCGCACTGCCCGCGCCGGGCGGCCGTTTGATTCACTCTATCTCGTTCCACAACCATGCCAGTCGCCACTCCCGCCCAGTATCACGCCATGCTCGACGCCGCTCAGAAGGGTGGCTACGCCTACCCAGCGATCAACGTGACCTCCCTGCCCACGATCAACGGCGCGTTGAAGGCCTTTGCCGAGAGCAAGTCGGACGGCATCATCCAGATCAGCACAGGCGGTGGTGAGTTCGCCTCCGGCACAGCGGTCAAAGACATGGCGCTGGGTGCTATCGTGCTGGCCGAGGCCGTGCACATTCTGGCCGCGAAGTATGACGTCCTCATCGCTCTGCACACCGACCACTGCCATCCGAAGAATGTCGAGAAGTTCCTGAAGCCCCTCATCGCCGCCACCGCCGCACGCCGCGCCGCTGGCAAGGGCAACCTCTTCAACAGCCACATGTTCGACGGCTCCGAACTAAGCCTGGAGGAGAACATCAAGCAGTCCACCGAGCTGATGAAGGAGTGCGCGAAGCATGAGATCATTCTCGAAGTCGAAGCAGGTGTCGTCGGTGGTGAAGAAGACGGTCACGACACCAGCGGCGTCGCCAATGACAAGCTCTACACCACACCCGAAGACATGCTCGCCGTGTATGAAGCCCTCACCCCGCTGGGTCGCTTCATGTTCGCCGCCACCTTCGGCAACGTTCATGGTGCCTACAAGCCCGGTGCCGTGAAGCTGAAGCCCACCATTCTGAAGGATGGCCAGAAGGCCGTCACCGACAAGCACGGTGCCGCAGCAGAGATGGACCTCGTCTTCCACGGCGGTTCCGGCACTCCGCTGGAAGAGATTCGTGAAACGCTCGGCTACGGTGTCATCAAGATGAACATCGACACCGACACGCAGTATGCCTTCACCCGCCCCATCGTGGCCCACATGATGAAGAACTACGACGGCGTGCTGAAGATCGACGGCGAAGTCGGCGACAAGAAAGCCTACGATCCCCGTGGTTACCTGAAGAAAGGCGAGCAAGGCCTCTGCGACCGCATGAAGGTCGCTTGTGACGATCTGCTCAGCACGGGCAACACGATCTTTGGGAAGGTGTAGCCTGAGAGTGATCAGGACGAACTAAAATGTGAAAAGGGAGGCTCTCACGGTGATCCTCCCTTTTTATCATTGGTGCCCATCATGCCTCCTCCCGCCAAACAACCCCACCAATTCGCTCATGTCGTGAATTGGAGCATCGTTGCTGCATTGTTATTGTCACTTTTCGCCTGGGGGCACCGCGTTTGGCAATGACACACCCTGAGGCTAAAAGCGCAGGGGATCCAAGTGACCCTAGAAGCTTATCATTCAAAGGGTAATCCCTGTCCTCCTTCACTTTCTGAAGCGATGATCGAGGCCAATCCTGAGGGTCCGATCCATTGTCATCTTGAAGCTCATGGATCATATCTTTTGTGGTATGGCACGACACTTGGGGAATCCGTAACCTACAGTTCGCGTGACGGAGATTGGTCGGCATGTTAGGACATCAATCCCAACTCATGCCTCCCTCTAAACAACCCCACCCGCTAATCGACCTGCTGCTGACGGTCATCCTGCCGTCCACGGTGCTGGAAATGCTGAGCAAGCCGGAGCGTTTGGGGCCGTCTTGGGCGCTGGTGATTGCTTGCCTGCTGCCGCTGGGGTATGGCATTTACTGTTGGGTGACGAAGGCGGGGCTGAACTTCTTTTCCATTCTCGGTCTGGTGGCGGTGATCGTGACGGGTGGTCTGGGCTTGCTGAAGCTGAGCGCGTTTTGGTTCGGCGTGAAGGAAGCCAGCGTGCCGCTGCTCATCGGCGCGGCTTTTCCCTTGAGCCATCGCTGGGGCAAGCCGCTGATCAGCTCCATCTTGTTCGCTCCGCACGCAATCAATGAGGCAATGATTCGCCAGCGGCTGGATGATGAAGGCAAGCGGCTGACGTTTGAAAAGCTGCTCTTCGGTGCATCATCCGGCATGGGCGTGGCGATGGTGTTTTCCTCCCTGGCCAATCTGGGCATGGCGCTCTGGCTTCTCGGTGGCAAGGAACCCGGCAGCGAGGCTTATGTGAAAGCCATCGGGACGCTGAACTGGAGCGGCATGTTGGTCATTGGCCTGCCCATGATGGGCGCGATGATGCTGGTGCTGATGAAGTTCCTGCGCGGTGTGCAACTGCTCACCGGATTGGACAAGGACGACCTGCTCAATCCTGGGACGACGGTGAGAAGGCAGATGTAGCTTTCTCGCTTGCGAAGCTGTCCCCTCACCCCTTCCCCTCTCCCAAAGGTAGAGG
>CAXNNN010000356.1:0-4585 GCA_964203095.1 Verrucomicrobiaceae bacterium
GTCTCTATGCCTGGACCTTACACTTCCCCATGGTGTTTGATGATCACCTGTATCTGAAGAACAACCCCTTGGTCAAGGATGGCGCTAGTTTTGGCTACCTGATGGATCTGCAAAACTTTGCCACCTGGCCAGCACGTCACGGGCTGGAACCTGATCTGGCCACCAACTTTATTTTGCGCCCCGTCGCTTATGCTACCTTTCACCTGAACTACGTGGTGGATGAGTTCAATCCACAGTGGTGGCGGCTCTTTAACATTGTGGTTCATCTGGGCAACGCGGCTCTGGTTTATACCTTGATTTGGTGGCTACTTGCTCAAGCTGCGATGAGCTCCCTGAGATCTGGCTCGGTTTACTTCATCGCACTCACGTCAGCACTGCTTTTTGTTGTCCATCCCATGGCGACGGAATCGGTGACTTATATTGTCCAACGCTTCACTTCGCTGGGGACCTTCTTTTTCCTGCTAACGCTCGTGCTGTATTTCAATGCATTAGTAGTGTCTAAACAGGTCTGGCGATGGGCGTTAGTTGCGGCGTCAGTGGTGGCGCTGGCGCTCGGCATGCAGACGAAAGAGTGCGCATTCACGGCACCGCTGATCGCATTGCTCATAGACGGCCTATTTCTGCGCACGCCGTGGAAAATCGCTGCCAAGCGAGCGCTGCCACTGCTGGCCTGCATGCCGATCATTCCGGTGCTGGTGGTGCTCGTCGCGTGGGCGCAGAATGGCGGAGTGTTCTCTTGGGGGGCGGCCTTCAACATCACAAACTTCAAAGACATGCCGATCAACTATTGGCACTTCCTGTTCACCCAGTTCACCGTCATTGCAGAATACCTGCGGCTCCTGGTTTGGCCTGTCGGGTTGAACTTGGACCCCGACTGGCCTCTCTATCGTACATTGTTCGCATTTCCCGTGCTGCTAGCGCTGACTTTTTTCAGTGCCTTGGTGGCGGGAACTGGATGGCTCCGCCAGCGTCTCCATGAGGATGCTCGGATGTCTTTGCTGTATGTGTCGGTGCTTTGGTTTTTGGTCACTGTTTTCGTATCATCAGGCCTTGTGGTGTTACCTGACTTGATGGCGGAGCATCGGGCTTACTTGCCGTCTGTCGGCGTCTTTGTGGCGGTGGCCTGCTTGCTTGATGTGGTGCGCACCCGTGCGCGGTGGGCGATGCCTGCCATCGCTATGGTGGTCATCGGTGCGCTATGCATCGCTACGGTGCAGCGGAATGAGGTGTGGCGTGATCGTATTTCTCTCTGGGAGGACACTGCTGCCAAGAGCCCCAGTAAATTCCGTGTCTGGAACAATCTCGGCGTGGCCTATGGCGAGGCGGCACGTCTGGAAGAAGCGCTGAAGTGCTTTGAGAGAGCCATCGAAGCTGAGCCTCAATACGTCACCGCGCACATGAACCGAACGGGTATATTGAACTCACTAGGTCGCTATCAGGCGGCGCTCGATGCGAGCGTGCATTTGCTGAAGACCGCGCCGCTCGCACGGCAATCGGTCGATGTGCAATGCAACATGGGCATCGCCCTCATCGGCGTGGGCGAGGTGGAGAAGGGCGAAAGCTTGTTGAGAGAAATCGTGTCCGTTGCTCCTGCTCACCGCCAGTCCCATGTCATTTTGGGCGCTGTCTATCAGCAGCAGAACCAGCTGGAGAAAGCCCTGTTCCACTGGCAGCAAGCGGTGCTCATCTCCCCTGCGGAGCCGCAGTTGGCGAGCCTGATTCAGTCCACGGAAGCACAGATGAACCTCGGCGCAGGGCAGTAGAGTTAAGCGAACAGCTCCAGCTCTGGCTGGCCTTCGTCGGCCACGGTGAAGGGTCGCTTGGTGGGTGAGTAGATCACTTGGTCCAGTGGTAGTCCCAAGGCATAACCGATGATCGCGTTCAGGTCCTGGGGCACACTTTGCCTTCCGCCACTGCTGCACCGGACTTGTCGGTCGCGCCGTGCTCCACCAAACGGCGCGCCAGCAGGCAGCCTTGACCACAGCTTTCTTTGCCATCGGCCTGGCGTTGGGCAGCAGGCTCTTGCGTTAGATCGAAAGCCTTCAAGTCATCGCTCTTCATCAGGCGCACGGCATCGTCATAAGCGTGGCTTTCATGGCTTTACCAACGCTGCACTGGAGAGCGCATTTCAGCCGTCGCCTGCTTTGCCAAGCCAGACCCCTGCTATCGCAAGATTAGCACACTCGATGTGCAAAATAATCTTACCTGCGCCAGCCGCGCTTACTTCGTCTTTTTCTTTGGCAGCTCAGGCAAGGGGATGCCCAGCGCTTCGTTGACCAAGCGATGGAAGGTGTCGCGGGGCTGGCTGGCATTCGGCACGAGAACGTCCTGCACCATGAAAACCGTGACTAGCTTGTGCTGTGGGTCTACCCAGCCATTCGTGGCAAATGCACCGCCGTGGCCAAAACTGCCCACGGGCATCATCGGCGTGGGTCGGGCGGTGTCGATGTTCACGAACCAGTTCAAGCCATAGCTGATCGGCTTGCCGCCCGCCTGATGTGCCTTGGTCATCTCAGCGATGCTTTTTTCACTGACGATACGCTTCCCCTTCCACACGCCTCCATCCAGGATCATCTGATAAAACTTGCCCATGTCCGCTGCCGTGCTGAAGAGGCCGCCCGCAGGCTCGGTCATGTGCGTGACGCTCGCGTCGCTGGTGACGAAGGGATTGTAGCCCGGCACCAGTTCGCCGGTTTCATCATCCATTTTGTAAGTCTGGGCAATGCGTGCGCGGTGCTCCTCGTCCGGGTGGAACGTCGTGTCCTTCATACCCAGTGGCTGGCAAATGCGCTCCTCCAGCAGTACGTCGAATCTCTTGCCGCTGACAATCTCCGCGATGCGTCCCGCCACCGTGATGCCGAAGCCATATTCATAGGCACTGCCGGGCTCGAAGGCCAGGGGTGCCTTCACCAGACTCTCCGCATAGGCCTTCAATGAGATCGCGCCGTCCGTGGCCTTGCGCGGCGGGAAGGCGATGCCTGCGGTGTGTGAGAGGAGATCGCGCAGCGTGATCGGGCGCGCGGGTGGCTGACCATTGGCCAGCTTCACCTTGCCCAGGTCAGGCATCCATTTCGAAGCTGGTTCGTCCAGTGACAGCTTGCCTTCATCGACCAGGGTCATGATTACCGTGGCACTGACCGACTTCGTCATACTCGCGATCCAGAACAGCGCATCCTTCGGCATCGGCAGCTGCTTGGCGATGTTCTTCATTCCCGCCGAATCATGCCAGATCACCTGCCCATCCTTGATCGCCAGCGTGACAATCCCGGCCGCCTGCTTCTGCTCAATTGCCTTCTCCATCGCGGAATGGATGGAGTCGAGCTTGGCTTGATCTACGGCGACCGACACACGTGCGACGAGCGCCGTGGCGAGAACGAAGGGGAGGAGGGGACGGGTGAGCATGGGCTGAAGAAAACGTCAGCCCCCACATATTCATTCCAATTCAATGCGCAAAGAAGGACCCCATTACCGGGGGAATCTCACGCACGACAGATCGCAGGCTTTGACCCTCCAATTGAAGTGCCTCGTCAAGCGAGGCATCGTCCGTTTCGGCAGAGCAGAGCACTCGCTCCACCAGAGGACGAAAATGTGCGGAGAATCGCCGAGCATAAGGATGTCGCGCGTCCTGCCAGTGATTGAGCAGGCGTTCACGCATCTGCGGGCGTTGCCACAGCATCCGCCCGTAATGCAGCCGAGCCAAGTCCTGCACTTGGGTGTAAGGGCCGAGGACAGGATGCGCGATGGTGGTCATGGCTCAGCGAGCTTACAGTAGGTGCAAGGTCTCCGCATAAACTTTGTGCGCCCGATCTCTCGGCTCGTTGCGCTTTAACTTGGCGGCGATCAAATCTGCGGCGGAGGGCACGACCACGGTTAGATTTCCATAGCAGGCTGTTTCTGCCCGTGTGCGCCAGTCTAGCGCAAATTCGCGCAGCACCATCGGCGGCATCAAATTGACGTGCCAGCCATGCATCTGCTCAAACTCGCTGCCAATCATCGCATCATAAGCCAGTTCTGCGATGGCTTCGCTGTCGGTGATGGGATCAACATCCATGCTGTTTTCGGGCAATGGATCGTCGCGGCCAATTCGCGCGGCATGCCAGAGCAAGCCTGCGGATCCGATCAAAATCATTTCGCCGGGAACCTCCAGTTGAGCGCCCCAGGACTTCAACCAGTCCGTGACCTGATGTGGATGATGAAGCTCGCGGCGCGGCATGATGATTTAATAAACAAAAAGGCAGGCTGTTTCCAGCCTGCCTTTTCATGAATCGCTATGCTTTTACTTCGCCGCAGCCACCACGGCTTCCGCCGTGATGCCGAGCTCCTTGAAGACGGTGTTGCCCGGGGCGCTCATGCCGAAGCGGTCGATGCCGATGACCTTGCCAGCGAGGCCGACATACTTCCACCACAGCGCGGTGACACCGGCTTCGATGGCGATGCGTTTGGTGCAGGTCGCGGGCAGGACTTCGGCTTGATACTCGGCGGACTGGCGGTCGAAGCGCTCCATGCAGGGCACGCTTACCACCCGGGTGCCAGCACCCAGGGTCTTGGCGGCCTCGACGGCCCACTGCACTTCGGAACCGGAGGC
>CAXNNN010000357.1:0-4549 GCA_964203095.1 Verrucomicrobiaceae bacterium
TCAGCAGCGACACACAGCGCCCATCCGGCGTGTAGGAATGACAAATCCCTGATCCGCCCGTGGAAACCACGACCGTGCCACCTAATGAATCCTTCCGCGCCGTTGCTCGCACACGAAGCATCATACTTCGCCGCGTCAGCCAGGATTTCGAGTTTGCGCGTGATGTCCATTACGAGGGTTGCATGCCTGCATTTAGAGCCGCCCACTTCCGAGTTCGGAAGTGCCGATACTTGAACAGCAAGATTAGATAAAGGCGCACACCCGTATCAGAGACGAATCGACCCCACCAGGAGCAGCCCCACTCATAAGTCACAGTGTCATGCATGACGCAACTGCTTGACCCCTGTGCATCGAAGCGATGTTCATGCTCAAATAAAGCGAACGGGCCCTTCACAATCTCATCCACCAGCAGATGAGGCCGTTGCACCGTCTTCCAGCGGCAAGTCCAGCGCATGGGAATGACCCAGAAGTCACGACAATGCAGTTCGATCATTCGTCCCTCTTGCGCAGGACCGTCTGTCTTTAGTTCGACAAGTGTTAATGTAGGCGGCATGACCTCACTGAGATTGTGAGGGTCACTATGAAAGTCGAACATCGTCTCCGCGCTGGCGGCGAGTGGCGTGCTGGTGTGGAAGATGGAAGGCATAATTGTGTGAGCTAGGTCTTGGCAAGGATCGCATCCGCCGTTCTTTTCCCAGAGATGATGGCACCTTCGATTGAGGCACTCCATTGATGATCGCCACAGACAAAAACGCCGGCATGTTCGCGAAAACCTAAGCCGATCATGCCCACATTAGGAGCTTGCTCAGGCAGTGCTCGCTCGATTCGCTCCGTTCGCAAGTGTCGCCACTCGCGCACATCTTTGCCAAACCACGCCTCAAGCTCCGTGACAACACGCGAATTCAAATCGGTAATGTCCGGTAGTCCAAGAACGGAAATCGAGATCAATGCCTTACCCCTTGGCGCATAGCTCGGCGCGACATCCGAAGGCACACAGACGTTGTTCACTAACCCTGCACCGCTGCCATTCAGCGCAATGATAGCTTCGCCCAGCGGTGAACGATCAGCCGCGAAATACAAACAGGTCACGGATCGCCATGCGGGCTCCGAACTCGCCAAACTTGGCAGCAGCTTCGAGGCTGTGGATGCATCCGTGGCCAAGACAACGGCGCGACCCGTCAGTTGCTCGCCCGATTCAAGCGTGATGCCATCCGCCCGGACCTCCGCGACTTTTGTGCCCAACAGAATCACCTCAGCAGGCAATCGAGAGGCCAACTGACGAGCGATCTCACCCATGCCTTTGGCGGGCAACGTGGCGCTTCCTCGAGAGAACATCTTGAAGGTGAACTCGAACATCCGGCTAGATGTCCGCAGATCGCGCTCCAGAAAAATGCCACCGTAAAACGAACGGAAAAATACATCAATCATCCGTGGGGAAAACCTGGCCCGCAGAAGATACGTCTCCGTCGTCAGGTCCTCATGGTTGGCGATCTCATCGGTGCTCATGCGACTCACGCGCCACTTCAGCAGCGCCACCCGCAGCTTGTCCGCGATCGAACCAATAGGAGCCAGCGCACTCGCCAGCACATGCTGCGGCTCCCGAAACACATCCATCACCCTCCTTAGCTTCCCCTTCTGAAACACCAGAGCCCCCGGCTTGAACGGTTGCATCTCCAGAATCCGCAGATCCAGCAAATCCCTCGCCTCAGGATAAGCATCCAGAAACACCTGAAACCCCCGGTCCAATAAAAACCCCTCCACCACATCCGTTCGCACCCGTCCACCCACTCCATCACTGGCTTCCAAAATGAAAGGCGCAGCGCCCGCCGCATGCAAACGGTTGGCGCAGGCGAGACCCGCCAGCCCACCACCCACGATCAGCACATGTTTTTTAGCCACGCTCATTCGACAATTTCGGATAAAGTATTTGCCTTCACATCAGGCCGCGCGCACTGCCCGCCAGCGTTCAGACAGGTTGAGTCCAAAGATGACGCCACTTCGCAACAGAAAGCAAAGGGTCGAAGGAAAGTGAAGGGACGGGTCATCTGATGTTGATCAAACGAATGCGGGACAAGCTCAGATGTTGATTTGTTCTCGCCGCCATCAGAAGCCAAGGCCGTCTAGCGAACCGGATCAACACTCTTGATGGAGAACTGGACCGCTGGGTATTGTCACCGCCATGCAGCAGCTCGCTTGGACGTCCACCGCCTTTTGACGGATGCTTTTGAACCTGTCATAAGGGCACCTCTGGAAACCCGTTTTCGACTGCCGTCGCAGTGTCCATGATAGGTAGGGCGCGTTGTCTCAACGCGCCGGATACACGACGGGATTTCGCGTCAGCGTGCCGCATCGCCACGTCCCACGCTTCGGCGGCGGCGCTATGGGGACATAGCGCCCTACCAGCGCGGGGCGCAGTCAAGTCCTCTGCGAGAGGAGGTTTCCAGAGGTGCCCATAAGGTGAACGCTGCTGATGTAAAGACGGTTAGGGTTAAACCTGCCAGGGCACGGAACTCGATGCCGTGGTGAAAGTCGGCAGTCTAACCGTGGACGGTGCCATGTTCGTCAAGATAGGCATTGAAGAAGGCGGGAGACGTCTGCGCCACGCTGTCTTTGATGCGGATGCGCACACCTACTGCGACGAGAATCATCAGCGCCAGACCCGCCGCTGCTGCCCGCCCCATCCTCGGCTGACTCAGGCCAGCCAGCAGACCGAGCGATGCGGCCACTTGCAGTGCGCCTACTAAAATGCGCTGAGATCCAAACGGTAACGCTCGCTCCCCCGCATGTAAGCGGAGAAAAAGCACGCGACTCAATAGCCCAGAAACGAAAGGGAGTTGAATAGGATGAGTGAAAGCCTCAGAAGAGACGAAAGGGTGATTTAGATGACACGCATCTCGTATTCAACCTGCTTCATGATCATGGATTTTGGATGCATCTCACACCTCACTGGAGGTATAATTTGTTGAAACACGTGATGTGACCCAACGATTGAGATTTTCTGTTCTCACTCAGCGTTGCCTGGCTCGTAGCCTCTTCTACTGGGCCGACTTGATTTCACGTTGGCCTTATGATCCGAATGAGTCTCACTGCACACCTTTCAGACGCCCTCATGGGCATGACCATGGGCGGATTCATCGGCGATGCGCTGGCCATGCCAGTGCACTGGTATTACGACCGGTCGGCACTGCATCGAGACTACGGCTTGGTGCGCGACTACATGGCCCCGCGTTCGGTTCATGCCGACAGCATCCTATGGCGCTCTGAATACACCGCACTCAATGACCGCGGCAACATTTTACATGATCAAGCACGCTATTGGGGACAGCGCGGTATTCACTACCATCAGTTCCTCCGCGCCGGTGAAAACACCCTCAATCTCCAACTCGCGAAGTTGCTCATGGAATCCCTGATTGCACGCAGCGCATACGATGCAGATGACTACCTCCAGCGCTACATCGAGTTCATGCTGACGCCTGGCAATCATCGGGATACTTATGTGGAAGAATATCACCGAAAATTCTTCACGGCTCACTCTCGCGGAGTCTCTCCGCACAAGTGTGCTGGCACGGACATCCATATCGGCGGCCTGGCTCATGTGGGAGTTCTTTCCGCCTTTTTTGGCAGTGATCTGCCAGCGGCGCGTGCAGCCGTCCGCCACCACATCACCCTCACCCATCGCTCTCCGGAGGTTCTCGCGGCGGCAGACGCCATGGTGAAAATCGTCGGCGAGGTTCTTGCTGGTATGCCAGTCCGCGAGGCTATTTTCACTCACGGCACCACTTGGTTTTCCAAGCGCAAAGCGCAGGAATGGTCCAAAGATCCCGATACGGTCGTTGTCGGTCGCCGGGTTAGCCCTGCTTGCTACATTGCCGAGGCCTTCCCGGCATCCCTCTATTTAGCATGGAAATATGCCGAGGACTTTGAAGCTGGCGTCATCGCCAATACCAATCTCGGCGGTGACAATTGCCATCGCGGTGTGGTTATCGGCTCGCTCATCGGCTGCGCCGTCGGTGTCTCCCGAATGCCGCAAAGGTATGTCGATCAAATCGACGATAGCGCACGGCTCAAAGATCAGATCGGGAGTTTAATTGGCCGCTCTTGAGAACAGTGCGCACTTCTGTTTTTTGTGTTTTTTACGAGAGACCAGATTGAAGTAGGGATACGCTCCCTCACGCCAGCCAGGAGATAGTTCGGCATCGGGATCGATTCCTTCAGGTTCAATCGATTTAGTGGCTCCAATCTTCGGCCTTAACTCTATGGTGCTGCTGCGCCGAAGGTGTGAATGAAGTCGAGTTCGACCGCGAAGGGGGCCTGCTTTGTATCGGCGATCAAAATACCAATTCGGCGCATCTTGGAGGTATCCAACTGCTCCTTTGGCAAGGCCTCGGAAGGGGATGTCGCATCGTCTTGCTGGGCCTTTCTGGAGCCATGTTCTGCATTCTTCTCATGTGCTTAAATGCCATGCCATGAACCGCGCTCACACCCCGTCCCCGCGCCACGTCCTGGGCCAACTCGCCCCGGCCCGCTCAAAAGCAATTTGCTAGCAGAT
>CAXNNN010000358.1:0-4544 GCA_964203095.1 Verrucomicrobiaceae bacterium
GCACCGGCACACCCGACACGACTGCCGCCTCCTCATTGCCACCGACAGCATACAAGTAGCGGCCAAAGCGTGTATGCCGCGTGAGCACGTGCACCGCCAAAGTAACCACAGCCAGGATCAAGGCTGGCAGCGGCACACCGCGAAATTGATTGGTCACGATCACGAAGAGAAACACCGCCTGCGCCGCAGAGAAGACCTTCAAAAAACTGAGCTCGCCATCCTCCAATTCAAAGCCCTGCGCCCGTTGTCGCGCGCGGCTGCGCCATGCGGCCAACGCCAGTCCCAGCACCAGCAGTGCAGCCATCGCCAATCCAAGCAAAGGCGGCACGTAATAGGTCGTGAGCAGCGAGTAGAGGTTCGTCACCCCACCCTGCGTCACTGGCACGGTGGAGTTCTGAATGACTTGCCAAAACAGCCCTTTGAAAATGAGCAACCCGCCCAGTGTAATGATGAAGGCGGGGATTCGCTCCCGCACGATCAGCGTGCCCATGCCCAGCCAGAGCAAGACACCCACGATCAGCCCCACCGCGAGCGCCAGCGGTGCGGGCAAATCGTGGCGAGACACCAGCACGCTAGCGATGCCCCCGAGCAAGCCCACGCCGCTGCCTACCGACAGATCGATGTGCCCAGGCAGAATGATGAGCAGCATGCCCATGGCGAGCGTGCCCGTGATCGCCAGCTCTGTCATTAACAGCGACAGATTGCGCGAGCTGAGGAATTGCGGCGCAGCAACGGCGAAGAAGCCGCACACCGCCACCAGGGCGATGAGCATGGAAAAGTCCCGAATGGATAAGCGACCTTGCATAGACAGAGCACTATCAGAGACAAAAGGCGCGCTTGTGGCAATGCCGAAGCAATCAAATTCCTTCTTGCCAAAGAGTGCTATGCTCGTATTTTCCCAGCCCGTTTTTCAAACCCACTGCACCTTACCCAGTTATGTCCCAGCACCGCAGCCTCCGTTCTTCCGGCTCCCTTGGCGCCAAGCGTTCCGTCCTGAAGCGTGGTGAGCGCGTCAAGCTGCTCAAGTCCCGCGGTCAATGGAAGGATGGTCAGCTGATGACCAATCTGCCCAAGACCAAGCCCGAGTAAGGCCGTTCTCATCGTGCGTCTCAATCGTTACCTCAGCCTCTGCGGCCACGGCTCGCGGCGTGGTTGCGAACAAATCATCCTGGATGGTAGGGTGATGGTGAACAACAAGCGTTGCACCGATCTCTCGACTGCCATCACTGACGACGACCATGTGACCGTCGATGGCAAGCCGACGGTAACGCGCGCAGGAATCGTGCTCGCCTTCCACAAGCCGCGTGGCTACGTTTGCACGCGCGATGACGAGAGCGGTCGCCAGACCATCTACGACCTACTGCCCGCGAAATACCAGAATCTTCATCATGTAGGACGCCTGGACAAAGAAAGCGAAGGCCTACTGCTCCTGACCAATCAAGGCGATCTCACGCATCGACTCATGCACCCCAGCGAGGGCATGGAGAAGGAATATGAGGTCCGCCTGGAGACCGAGTTCAACAAGGATCATTTGGTCAAGCTACTCAACGGCGTGATGACCGAAGAAGGTTACGCCAAGGCTGAGCGTGTCTGGATGCAAAACCCCTATGTCCTGCACATCATCCTGAAGCAGGGTCTCAAACGCCAGATCCGTCTCATGCTCTACGTGCTCGGCCACGAAGTCGAGCGATTGACCCGCACCCGCATTGGTGGGCTGTTGCTGAAAGGCCTGCCACGCGGCGGCTGGAAGGAACTGACGGCGCACGAGGTCGCACACTATTTCAAGAAAGCCGAGACCAAGCCCAAGAAGGCTACCAAGGCTACGACCAAAGTCGTGAATGACGGTGATGATCACTTTGCCCCCCGGGCAAAGCCTGCTTCGGCGCATCGCGACGATGTCCGAACTCGGCGCAAGCTGCCTGAGAAGCGGCGCACGGCACCCTCGACCTACAAGCCGGTCGAGAAAAAAGTGAAGGTGCGCGGCTTCGAGCATGAGGTGCCTGCTGAGCCTGCCAAGCCCATCCGAGAAACTCCGCAAACTGCACAGCCACGCTATGGCTCGAAGCCCGGCTTCAAGGGCAAGCCCAAGTATGGCTCCAAGTCCGCAGGCGATGGCCCTGTCAAGGATCTGCCCCCATTTGCGGACCGCGCGAAAGCGCCAAGTGCAACTGCAAAGCAAAGCAAACCTTCCTTTGGCGCTAAGTCCGCCCGGCCCACCACCGGCAAGCGATCCTTCTCCTCGCGCCCCAGCGGCAAAAAGCCCAGTGGTGGCAAAAGCGGAGGCCGCAGCGGCCGGTCCAGGTAGCTTCAACTACCAATCGAATACAAACGGCCCAGCACTTCGACTACCCGTCGACGCTACTCCACGAGTGTCTTGTAGAGCGCTAGCGTCTTTTGCGCGATGGCCTTCCAGCTAAAGTGGTTCAAGGCACGCGCCCGGCCGGCCTTGCCCATGCGTATGCGCAGCGGCTCATCAGCCATCAGCTTGTTAATTCCTTGAGCCAAATCGCTGGCAAACTTGACCGGATCGGTCGCTTCAAAAGGAGACTCGGTCTGCTGCTGCAAGGGCAATAGGATGCCAGTCTCGCCATCAATCACCACCTCTTTGATGCCACCCACCGCACTGGCCACCACTGCGGTTTCGCATGCCATCGCTTCCAGATTGATGATGCCGAACGGCTCATAAATCGACGGGCAGCAGAACACCGCTGCGTGTGAGTAGAAGGCCACCTTGGTCGGCAGATCGACCATGGCTTGAATCCAGATGATACCCTCACGATGCCGCTGTGCCTCGGTCACGGCGGCCTTCATCTCTTCCGCAATCTCCGGCGTGTCAGGCGCGCCCGCACACAGCACAATCTGGAATCCTGGGGCCATCTGCTGAATCGCACGCACCAAGTGGACGATGCCTTTCTGCCGCGTGATACGCCCCACGAAGAGGACATACGGCACATCAGGATTGATCCCATGATGCCGCAGCACATCGGGCTGATCCACCTTCACATAGTCATCCAAGTCGATTCCGTTGTGAATCACATGCAGCTTCGCCGGGTCCACCTTGAACAAGCGCTGCACATCCAGCTTGGTTTCCTCAGAAACCGCGATGACGGCGTCCGCCATCTCGATCGCCGTGCGCTCTAGCCAAACCGTGAAATCGTAGCCGCCGCCGAGTTGCTCGCGCTTCCACGGGCGCAGCGGCTCCAGCGAATGCACCGTCAGCACCATGGGAATGCCATAGTTCAGCTTTGCCAAGATACCGCCAAAGTGCGCATACCAGGTGTGCAGATGCACCAACGAAGCGTCGATGTTCCGAGTGTTGAAATCCAAGGAGCGCTGCAAGGCACTGAACACACCCTTCAAGTTCGCCGGGCTAGTCCAATCCGACGCATCCAGTCCCGCACCGATCACTGACGGGTTCGTGCTTTCATCCAACTGATCGCCAAAGCAACGCACCTGCACATCGCAGAGCTTCGCCAGCTCGCGGGTCAAGTATTCCACATGCACACCCGCGCCCCCGTAGATGTAGGGCGGGTATTCGTTGGTCAGGAAAAGCGGCTTCATAAAGGGATGCAGGCTTACCCTTGCCCGCATCCCCAACGTTTGTCACGATGACTTGCTCGCGTTGGCGGAACTTTTTCGCGGCGTCCCGATCAGCGCGAACGACGGCGGCGGAAGAACAGCCCCAGCAAGCCCAGCATCAGCAGCAGAGCACGGCTAGGCTCGGGGGTGACGGCAATGGCACCAGTGGCCATGAACCGCGTGGTATCCCAGCTCAGGCCACTGCCGAGCATTGGCAGATCGAAGTCGGTGCCGACACTGCCTAAGTCACCAGTGATGGGGTTGAGGTTACTCATGTTGTTCCAGTCCAGCAGATTCAAGACATCCCCCAAAATCCAGGTGTAAGGCGTGCCAAGCTGATTGAGGGACACTTTCCCGCCGGTGGCCCAGGTCAGCGTCGGGGTCGCAGCCGTGAGGCTCACCAAGTCATTCGCTTGGCTGGCGTTGCCGGTGAGCAGCGTGCCGCTGTAAGTGCTCCACCAGTTGCCCACCAGCAGCACCTCGCCACCCGCATTGCCCGTGGCATTGGTGAAGTCGAAGCTCAACCGCGTCTCGGGGCTGCCACTGCCTGCCAAGGCGAGATTGCCTTGCAAACTGATCGTGCCTGCCGTCCCCGCCGCCGCACCTGGTGCCAGAATGCCTCCCGTGTTGATGCTGACAGCGCCACCAACGATGCCAATGCCTCCGAGGGTCGCGCCAGTGACGCCAACATTGCCGTTCGCAGTACCTTGGTTACCGTTGATCAGCAAGGTGCCTGCGCTGACGGTCGTGGTGCCATCGTAGCTGTTGTTACCGGTCAGCACCCATGTGCCTGCCCCGGTTTTTGCGATGGAGGTCAGCCCTGTCCCCGCCGCCTGATCGCCGATGAGGCTGGCGAGCGTATTGGCACCGGTATTGGTGCCGGTGAGGGTGAGTGTGCGGGCACCGGTCTCCACAGAGCTGGTCCCGATGCCGCTGATGCCGTTGAAGCCGAGCGCTCCCACACC
>CAXNNN010000359.1:0-4537 GCA_964203095.1 Verrucomicrobiaceae bacterium
GATCAGGTCGGGCCTGCCGAACTCCTCCAGCACGCGGTGGATGCCATCATTGCTCACGCCGTAGCCTTCCTCCATGCGATGCGGCAGGAAGAGTTTCGAGTCCAAGCCATACGCTTTCAGCGTCAGGTGGATAATCGACATGCTGGTGACGCCATCGACATCGTAGTCGCCATAGAGCACGACTTTCTGCTGCTGATCGACGGCTTCAAAGATGCGCTTCACCGCGATGTCCATCTCTGGCAGGTCGAAGGGATCGGCCAGGCTCGCGAGCTTCGGGTTGAGGAAGTCGCTCACCTCGGCGGGTGTCTGATAGCCTCGCTGGCCGAGCAATTGCCGAATCAGCGGCACGAGAGGCCGCCCATTGACCAACGTTTCTGCTGCCAAGGCAGCCTTGGGCTTGAGCACCCAGGCAGCGCGTGGCAGAGAGAAAAGAACAGGTTCGGCAGACATCGAAGGGAAAACGGGAAGCGTTTACCCATGGCGAATGTAAGGCCACTCGTCAAAGCATGGATCAAAACATCAACATATCATCACGCGCCGGTTCGCGCTGGCTCGCGGGCATGGGCATCGCGCTCGCCATCGCAGGCGGCCTTTTTGTGGTCATGCTATGGACCGCGTGGCAGCGCGCGGAGGAAACGCGCCGCTGGACTGCCACACCGGCGAAAGTGCTGTCCTCGCAGCTGCGACCCGTGCAGGCCACGCCGAACTCGCCCACGAAGTTCGCCATTCAAGTGCGCTACGAGTATGTCTGGCAAGGACAGACGCATGTCAGCGAACGCATCCGCCGCGTGAACAGTCCGAAGCGCGATCACGACGAAGCTGAGGCCCTGCGCGAGGAATACACTCCGGGGCAAGCGATCATCTGCTACGTGAAGCCGGAAGAGCCCACCTTCGCGATCCTGAAGCACGAAACCCGCGCCGCCTTGTATTCGATCTGGTTCCCGCTGCTATTCGTCGTCGGCGGCCTGCGCATGGCCTGGGCGGCGCTGCGGAAACGATGAACGGTTCTACCCGCGCTTCGGCAGCACCTTCGGGAAGGCTGGGCACATGACCGACTGCTCCAGTTCCTTGGTGCCATCGAAAAAGCGCATCTCACCCTCGCGATTGCAGAGCCAGTATTCCTTGGCTCCGGCAGCGATATAAAGAGCACGCTTGGCCATCATTTCAGCGGCTGTGTTGGAGCGGGAAATCACTTCGACACAAATCTCAGGAGCGACAGAACTCGCAGTCTCGTCCTTGATGATTTCCCAGCGTTCAGGGCTGCACCACACCGTATCAGCTTCGCGCACGCCGTCGGCTGTTTGCACCGCACACTCGCTGATGATCTCGCCCTTTGGCAGCAAGCCATCCAGGAGCATGGCAATGCGGGCCGCGTGATGGCCGTGGTAGTTAGAGGTGGGGCTCATGAGAATCTGACCGCGACCGTTGAGTTCGATTTTATAGGGCAAGTCGGCGAACCGCTTGTCATTGCAGAGATCATCCCAGGTCAGCATGTCGAGAATTTAATCAGAACAACGAACAGCGCCAACTCTCAATTCGGTTCCCGCACAAACAGCAACCGCAGTGAGTTCAAGCAAACGACCACGGTGCTGCCTTCATGCGCGAGCACGCCGAGCGTGAGCGGCACCAGGCCGAATAGCGAGGCCACGGCCATGACGATGACCGCGCCGAGGCTGATGGCGATGTTCTCCTTGATGATCCAACGCGCGCGGTGGCTGATCATGCGAGCGCTGAGCAGCTTTTCGATCTTGTCCTGCATCAGCACCACGTCCGCCTGTTCCAACGCGGCATCGCTGCCGCGCGCGCCCATGGCGAAGCTGACATACGCTGCAGCGAGGCTTGGTGCATCGTTCACGCCATCGCCGATCATCGCGACCTTGCGGCCCTGCGCGGTGAGTTCCTTGATCGCGGCGACTTTGTCCTCCGGGTGCAAGCCCGCGCGAACTTCGGCGATGCCGAGTTCCTTGCCGATTTCGGTGGCTGCGGCACGGCGGTCACCGGTCAGCATGATGGTGCGCACCTTGTCCTTGGCGAGTTGTGCGAGCACGGCACGGCTGCCTTCGCGGATCGTGTCCTTCAGCAAGATGCGGCCCATGGCTTTGGGATGCAGCACCCAGACCTCGCTGAAGCCCAGCGGCGCATCGGGCACGTCCTTCAGCCATTGGCTGAACTCACTGATCGCTACCAGTTCGCGGCGACCCACATAACACACGCCATCGGCGGTGCGGCCACGCAGGCCTTTGCCAGGCAGCGATTCAAACTCCAGCAGCTCGACAGGCTCGATGCCTTTCTCCTTGGCATGACGTGTCGTCGCTCGCGCGATGGGATGATTCGAGTGCGAGTCCAGCGTCACCGCCACGCGGAGCACGGCGTCTTCATGACCGGGCGGGAAGCTCTCGATCTTCTCCACGCGCAGATCGCCTTCCGTCAATGTGCCGGTCTTGTCCATGGCCACGACATCGACCTCGGCCAGCTTCTCAATTGCAGCACCGCCACGGAAGAGAATGCCACGCCGCGCGCCCCAGGCGATGGCCGCGAGAATGGCGGAAGGGATCGACAGCACCAGCGCACATGGGCTCATCACCACCAGCAGTGTCATGGCGCGATAGAAGGCGGATCGTGCAGCCTCGGTGCTCTCGAAGGGCGGGATGGCGAACAAGAGCCACCAGACAAAAAACATGAGCGCTACGATACCAAGCACGAATGCCGTGTAGCGCGTGCCGAAGTGATCGGTGAAGCGCTGGCTCGGGGCGCGCAGGTGCTGCGCGGTCTGGATCATGTGGATGATCTTCGCCAGGGCACTCTGCGTGGCCAGCTTGTCGGCGCGCACTTGCACGAGGCCCCAGAGATTCAGCGTGCCGCTCAAGACTTCACCGCCCACGGTCTTGTCCACGGGCACGGACTCGCCTGTGAGCGTGGACTCATCCGCTGCGGTTTCGCCGGTTGTGATCGTGCCATCGACGGGGAACAATTCATCAGGCCGCACCTGAATCACGTCGCCCACCTTGAGCAGGGCCACGGCGCGTTCTTCGGTCTCACCATTGGGCAGCACGACCCGTGCAATCTTCGGCGCAGACTTGGTCAACGCATTGATTTCCCGATGCGTGCGATACAGAACAAAGTGCTCTAGAGCGCCCGACATGCTGAAGAGGAAGAGCAGCAGCGCGCCTTCTTCCCACGCGCCAATCGACACCGCGCCCACCGCCACGGCGAGCATGAGAAAGTGGATGTCCAGCTCGCGCTCGCGGATCTTTTCCCAGGCATCCTTGGCAGCATCCCAGCCGCCGCTGATGAGTGACACGAAGTAGAGCCCATGCACGATCCACACATTGGCGTCGAAGCGCGATGCGACATAACCCGAGATCAGGGCCACACCGCAGATCGCCGCTTGCAGCGCCAGGGACTTCCACTCTTCCTCGCTCTGCGCTTCCACGGCGTCCGGCTCAGGCCACTCGAACTCGCGCCATTTCCACAGCTTCGGTCCGGTGATGCACGACGCCTTTTCGATGAGCGTCATGTCCCCTTCCTGCGTTGTGTGCAGCGCCATGCCCTGGGGTGCAGCAGCCTCAGCTTGCGCGGCGCGTTGCTCGTCCAACAGGCGCAGCACCTCAGCCAGCTTGGCTTGCAAGGCTTGCTCATTGACCTGGCCCAACGTGGCGACTGATACAGTGCGCTGCTCGGGGTTCACACGAATGGCTTCGACCTTATCGTCGGCCATCAAAAAGTCGGCGAGCGAATCAATCCAGGACGGCGGGGTCGGAGTAGCAGGCATAGCGAAACGGAACGAACTCTAGCGTGACATGGTTCTGCCCCATGCTCAAATCATGGTTCGGTAACAAATGAGCGACGAATCACAGCACGAAAAAGAACTGGGCGGCAAGCTGCTGTCGTCGGTGTCGCGTTCGTTCTACCTCACGCTCAAGGCGTTGCCGCGTGAGCTGCGCGAGCCCATTTCGCTCGCGTATCTGCTGGCACGCACGGCGGACACCATGGCCGATACGGTGCAAGTCGATGCCGACACGCGACTGGCGTGCTTGACGCAATTCGAGGCCTTGGTGATGGCGGAAGAGGCGACCACCGAGCAAGCCCTAGCCCGCGTGCTGGACGAGCGCTTCCGCCCCTTGCAGACCGATGAGGCAGAGGCCGTGCTGATGCAGCGCTTCACCGAGGCCTTGGCTTGGCTGCGCACCATAAAGGGCAGCGTGCTGGAGAACATTCGTGCCGTGCTGAAGACGATCATCCACGGGCAGAAGCTCGACATTCAGCGCTTCCCTTCGGACGGCGAACTGCGTTCACTACAAACGGCGGACGAGCTGCACGACTACACCTATCTCGTCGCGGGTTGCGTGGGAGAGTTCTGGACGCAGCTCTGTTTCAGCGAGTTGCCCGATGCCTTTTTCGATGGCACCACACGCGATCAAGCTACCGCCTGGGGCATCCGCTTTGGCCAGGGCTTGCAGCTGGTGAACATCCTGCGTGACCTCGGCAAAGACGCACGTCTCGGCCGCTGCTATCTGCCGCAGGAGCAGTGGTCCGC
>CAXNNN010000360.1:0-4515 GCA_964203095.1 Verrucomicrobiaceae bacterium
ATGTTCTGAAAGCAGGAGCAGCCCGGCATCGGAGGTCATCAGCGGCTCGTCGAAACAGAAACGCAGACAAGTGCCAGTGGGCAGTTGCGCATCGACACACTCGGGGATTAGCTCGTCAGCGGGCTGGTTTGGCACGGTTGAGTCGCCTGCATTGATGCCTCAATGCGCGCCAAACCCAGCCCTTTTTTGCCTTCGTGAATAATCCAGGTTAGCCCTCGTGGTTGAGCCGACGGACATTGCCTGATTACGGGACACGAACTATGCCCTCCGGCCTGCCATGACGGCGCTCTGGGGACAGAGCGCCCTACCAGCCTTCAGTGGATCGTCTGTCCTCCGCCACCGCATCGTCATCCTTCCAAATGTGGAAACACATCCAAATACGCAAATAGTCCGCAAGAGTGCCAAACGCTTCGCCGTTCCCTGCGACAATGGTCATACCGAACTCCCCCACCCTGCTGCCAGAAGAGTCCGCCGCATCCTCCGGCACGGACCGCACGCTCGCCATTCTCGAGACGCTGAGCCGTCATGGCCACGCGGGCATGACCATTGCCGAGATGGGCCGTGCGCTGGACCTGCCGCAGAACTCTGTCTTCCGCATCATGGACACGCTGCACGAGCGTGGCTACGTGGAGCGCGATGGCAACCGTCGCTATGCGCTGACGGGTAAGCTGCTCGATGTGGCACGCCCCAAGATCGGCGACAAAAGCCTCGTGGCCTGTGCCTTCGAGGCCTTGTGCGCGTTGCGCGATGCGACGGGCGAAACGGCGCAATTGGCCGTGCGCTCTCAGCATCGCTGCGTGCTGATGGAGCAAGTCGCTTCGCGCCACCCCGTGAAGGTGCTAGGCGAGCTTGGGCTGCGCATTCCGCTCTATTCCTGCGCACCGGGCAAGGCGATGCTGGCCGCACTTCCACCGACCGAGCTGGAAGAGTTTTATCAAAACGTAACGCTCAAGCGTTTCACGCCGACCACGCAGGCCACCCGCAAGGCGTTGAATGCCGACCTCGCCACGATTCGCAGCGTGGGCTACTCCTTGGACCGCGCCGAGGGCCTGGAGGGCATTCATTGCGTCGGTGCTGCCGTGCTCGATGGCAATGGCTATCCCGTCGCGGCCATCACGGTCATCGGCCCCGCCTTTCGTCAGCGCGAGGAACACTTCGTCGCCGTCGGCGCGCAGTGCCTCGCTGCCGCTCAAACCATTCGCAACCGCCTGCTAGCATGAAAGCGCTCCTTCTCTGTTTGCTGACCACCTCAGCGCTCGCCACCACGCGCGATAAGATCGAGTTCTTCGAATCGAAGATCCGTCCCGTCCTCGCGCAGGACTGCTACGAATGCCACAGCAAGGCCACGAAAGCCAAGGGCGGCCTACTGCTCGACTCACGCCCAGGCTGGCAAGCAGGAGGCGATAGCGGTCCTGCCATCGTGCCCGGTGACGCGGCGAAGAGCCTGCTCATCCAGTCCATTCGTCACGAGCATGAAGACCTCGCCATGCCCAAGAACGGTGCGAAGCTGGATGCCGATGTCATCGCCGCCTTCGATAAGTGGGTGAACGATGGAGCCGTCGATCCCCGCGACACACCACCCAGCGCCGAGCAGGTGGCCAAGGATACCGATTGGAAGTCGGTGCTTGAGCGCCGCAAGCAGTGGTGGGCGCTGCAACCTTTGAAGGTCGGAAGTGAAAAATCGAAAGTCGGAAATGGCAATCCAGTCGATGCCTTCGTCGAGGCGAAACTCGCCGAGCAAGGGTTGAAGTTGTCTCCTCCTGCGGATAGCGCGACCTTGCTGCGCCGCTTGAGCTTCGTGTTGAATGGCCTGCCGCCACCGACTGACCAACTAAGCACCGCTCACTCATCACTCTCTGATGTCGTTGATCAGCTACTCGCTTCCCCTCGCTACGGCGAAGCCTGGGCACGCCATTGGCTTGACTGGGTTCGCTACGCGGAAAGCTATGGCAGCGAAGGCGACCCCGCGATCCCCTATGCCTGGCGATATCGTGACTATGTGATCCGCGCTTTCAATAACGATGTGCCCTACCCACAGATGGTGCGTGAAGCCATCGCTGGCGACCTTCTTGCGAAGCCGCGCATCAACGATGACATTAATGAAAGCGCCCTGGGCATTGGCCAGTTGCGCATGGTGCTGCATGGCTTTTCGCCAACCGACACGTTGGATGAGATGGTGACCTTCACCGACAACCAGATCGATGTGGTAACCAAGGCCTTCCAAGGGCTAACCGTGAGCTGTGCACGCTGCCACAACCATAAGTTCGATGCCATCAGCCAGGCCGACTTCTACGCGCTCTATGGCATCTTCACCAGCACGCGCCCAGCGGTGATTGATGTGACCGCACCAGATGTCGGCAAGCAGCAGCGCTCGAAATTAGCAAGTCTCAAACAGCAGATCAAATCCCTCGTTGGTAAGGCGTGGTTGAAAAAAGCGCCTCCGAGCAAAACCACCCTATCGAAGCCAGCAGATGTGACTCCGCTGGCGCAGGACAACATCTTCATGCGCTGGGACCCACGCCGCGACACGATCTACACCAGCGGCCACGGCTTCCAGCAAGGAGCCACGAAGGCTGGGGAGTTTAGCATCGCACTGGATGGCAAAGACACCCTCGCACGCATCTATCCAAGCGGTGTTTTCAGCGATCTCATCTCGACCAAGGATCGTGCCGTGCTCATGTCGCCACGTTTCAAATGCGAAGGCGGCACTCTGTGGATGCGCACGACTGGTGGAGGCAGCTCACGCGCCAAGTATGTGGTGCAGAACTACCCGCGCACTGGCACCATCCACAAGGCCAGGACCTTCGAGGGCGATGACGATGCCGTGCTGGGCTGGCGCTCACTGGACCTAAACTATTGGAAGGGCGATGATATGTTCATCCAAGTCGCCACCGCCTCCGACATGCCCGCCGAAATCAAAGTGGATGAGCGTTCCTGGATTGGTCTCACGGAAGTCATCATCACCAAGGATGCCACGCCACCACCGCAACTCGCGAAGGCTACGGATGTGCGCGGCAGCATCGAAGCTTGGTTAAACAACACGCTCACTGACGCACAAGCCGAGCTGCTGAATGAGCAAATCCAATCCGGGAAACTGCCCAATGACATCGCTGAAGCCGCACCGTTAGTGGCGGAGTATCGCGAGATCGAAGCCGCCCTGCCCGTGCCGACTCGTGCACCTGGCGTGCTGGAAGCTGACGGGCATGATGCCGCGATGTTCGTGCGCGGTGATCACAAGCAACCGGGCGAAATCGTCGCACGTCGCTTCCTGGATGGCATCGATCCAACCCCCATCCCTTCCAAGCAAAGCGGTCGACTGGAACTCGCCGAGAAGTTTGCCGACTTGAAGGCCAATCCCCTCGCCGCGCGCGTCATCGTCAACCGTCTGTGGCATCACGTTTTCGGTCGCGGCATCGTCGGCACCACAGACAACTTCGGCAAGCTCGGCGACCTCCCCACTCATCCTGAATTGCTCGACTACCTCGCACAGCGCTTCATCGACAGTAGCGGCTCAATCAAAGACATGATCAAGCTGATGGTGACCTCCAAGACCTTCCAGGCAAGCGATCAAGCCAGTGCAAAAGCGACGAAGATAGACCCGGACAACCAACTACTCAGCCACTGGACCGTGCGTCGCCTTCCTGCGGAACCCATCCGCGACAGTATTCTCACGCTCTCCGGCAAGCTCGATGACACCATGTTTGGGCCGCCCATCAATGACGAGCAACCGCGTCGCAGCCTTTACATGAAGGTCATCCGCAACAGGCTGGATCCCTTCCTCAGCGCCTTCGACATGCCCGTGCCTATGACCACCAAGGGCCGTCGCGACGTGACCAACGTGCCCGCGCAATCACTCGCACTGCTCAACGATCAGAACGTCACGAAGTGGTCATCGCAGTGGGCCAGGCAGGTCGCGCAGCAGCAAGCCGATGACACCGCACGCGTGCAGCAGATGTTTAGGCAGGCCTTCGGCCGCGCAGCGAATGCGGATGAAGTCGCCGCCAGTCTCGCCTTTGTGCAGAATACCACGCAGTCGACCAAGGGACTGCGAGCCGAGCTTACGTCACTCGAATCCAAAGCTGATGCGTTGCAGAAGAAGATCAGTCATCTGCTCGGTCCGCAACGAGACAAGCTCGCGACGCAACGTGAGATCAAACCGTTGAACGATGCGCCAACGCCGTATGCCGAGTGGGACTTCGAGAAGGATGCGAATGATCTGCAAGGCAAGCTGCCGCTCAAGCTGGAAGGCAGCGCCCGTATCGAGCACGGAGCGCTGGTGCTGGATGGCCGCACCGCTGCTGCACGTAGCGCAGCACTGACGCGAGACCTGAGTGCCAAAACACTCGAAGCCTGGGTGCTGCTCGATACCCTCGATCAACGCGGCGGCGGCGTCATCACCGTGCAGGACAAGCTTGGTGGCGTCTTTGATTCCATCGTCTTCGCCGAAAGCGCTGCCAATAAATGGCTCGCTGGCAGCGACAATCACAAGCGCACGGTAGGCTTCGGCGGCCTGCT
>CAXNNN010000361.1:0-4508 GCA_964203095.1 Verrucomicrobiaceae bacterium
ACGGAACCCACCGGGACTGGTGATCGGTGCAGAGCGCATGGGCAAAATCTTGTTCCGCGTGACCCCCTTAACCGCGCCAGCGGACATGCGGGACAAGGACCCCGAGATCGACATCGATAAACTGGTGGCTCGCCTGGAAGTCAGGCCGATCAACATGCTGCGCAGGGACGGCTTGTTTCTCAAAGTCGAAGACGAAACCAAGGCTGGCCACATCAAAATCTGGGCCGACGTCAAGCGTAGCAAGCTGTTGCTAGACAGTGCGGATACCGGCAAGCGGCGCGTGGATTGGAAGCTGTGCTCGAATGAGGCACCTGCGGCTGTTTTTGTGGAGTATGTAGCGTCGGCAGAGGCCACTGGTTTGTGCCTGGTGACGCTGGAAATCGACGACGTGAGCCGCAAAGGCTACAAGGAAGGCAAGCACAACAAACTGGCTGCGCGTGACTACGTTTTGATCACGCCGAAACGGGAAGGCGTGGCCGTGGAACCTAGCTCAGAGGTCAGCGAAAGCGCGGGGCGGCGCACTCAGGGGTTCGGCAATTATGCGGGCTTCGCGAAAACCGACAGGGACACCGAAAACGTTTGGGTGCCTAAAAGCTGATGCCCCTTTCCATCTGGTGAATTGTCTCCACCATTTCGCGCGCGGAAACGCAGTGAACGGGGATGGATTGCGCGGCAAGGTAGCTGCGGAAATCTAGCATGGCAGCGCCAAGGAGCATGTCGCTGTTCCAAGGGGTCGCGCCATGGGTGTGCAGCTTGATGAAGGCGCACTCGGGCCTGCCCACGAGGCGTGGGGCGCGCTCCAGCCACAAGCGCCAGCGCTCTACCGTGGGCGGGTTCGCTAGTGTGATGTCGCTGTTCTCCAAGCGCGGCAGCAGGCCCCACTTTCGCCGCCCCCAGTTCAGGGCCAGCACGCCTTGGATGATAAGCAAATGATCCAGGCTCTCATGCAGCGCCGACCCCACACCCGCCATTGCAGCCGGGCCTTCGGATAAAGTGGCAGGGTTGCCCGTGCATGCGGTGCGGTAGATGCTGTTCACTCGCTGTGGCTGGGTAGCGCTGGGGGCGGAGGGAAAGGTCATATCCGCTAGGCACCCTAGCCTGCGCAACACGCTGATCTCATCATGCACGCCGCAGTGCTTCCCCTGGGGGTGACTGTTAGCCAGAGCCCAGTCACCATGGACGAAGCAGAAGCGCGGCGAGCCATCCGCCGCACATCGAAGCAGGCCGTGCTTCATCAATGCATCCAGCCCTCGGCGCAGGCGATCCCGCAGAGTCTCAGCCGTGTCGCCCTCGTGATGCAGATGCACTTCTACCTCGCTGCCGGTCTGTTGACACAAGTCCGAAAGCCGCTGCAACACCTCCTCATCATCCTGCTCCACCGGATAAAAAAAGGTATGCCGTGGCGGTCTGCCATCCGCATCGCGAAAGTCCCGTATGGAGGCGGGGAAATCTCTTTGCCAGCGCTTCATACGAGCGATCGCCTCGGAGCGGTCAGCGCGGTGAAACGGCTCAAAGTGATCCGCTACCGTCAGATACACGCACTGCACCGACTCCACCGAGTAGCGCGCCGATTGCAGCACTGGCAGCAGCCAGCGCTCAGCACCCCTTAGCAGCGTTGACATCACCGCCCCCCCCCCCGATGAGCAGCCCGTAGCCAATGGTAGAAACCGCGAATCACACACCCCTGCAAGAACACAAACCCTGCCGGTATCGAGAAGCACTTGCTGCCCAACTGAGGAAGGGCTAGGCCCAATACGGCCATGCCAAAGAAGATGCCCAACCCTAGCAAGGCCAACACGCCGATGAGGTGTGGCAGCAGCTTGATCGCTGCCAGCCACGCCATCAACAGAAACACCGGCCCGCCTAGGCGAAGGCACTTATGCAGCAAGTATTTCCACCACAGCCGATGCCCCCACGGCAGCAGCCAGTGAGGATAGCGCGCCATCATCTGGAAGTTGCCGGCCAGTGTGCGAATCTTTCTTCGTTGTTCCAGGGATCCGTCCAACCGCTGCGGATCAAAGGCCAACGCCTCAGGGTCAAAACGAACCCTCAGCCCCTGCTCGGCGATCTGCATTGGCACCACCACGTCGTCAAGGATCGTGTCCTCTGGCATGGCACGGAAATACCGACGGCGAATCGCATACACCGCACCCGTGCAGCCAACGCTAGAATCCAGGTCAGACTCCATGCGGCGGATGGCTTTCTCCAGCTTCCAATAAGTGTCTACCCCCTTGCCCCCAGCGCTGCCAGCGCATTCAATTAGCAACGCTCCGCTGACAGCACCTGTCTGCGGGTCACCGAACCAACGCAGCAGATGCGGGATCGTCTGCGGGTTGAAACGCTGGCGTGCATCACATAACACCACCACCTCAGCCGTCGCCATCTGCACCCCCACATTCACGCCAGCAGGCTTGCCCTTGGACTCAATCATTTCCAGCACACGCAAAGCAGGATGCTCCATTTGCCCGAGCAAGGATAAGGTCGCATCGGTGCAGCCATCACACACGACTATCAGTTCCTTCAGCGGCACACCGCTGCCGAAAAGATTGCGCACACGCTCCGGCATCCTATCTGCCTCGTTCTTGACGACTAGCACCACCGAGACCGTCGGCGGAACGGAACAAGGTGGACTGGCACTCACAGGCCGCAGCAGCATTAGCAGCAGCGGATAGCCCGCATACGCCAGGAACAGCAGTGCTCCAGAGAGCGCCAAAACGATAGTCCAGAATAGCGCCGACATCATTATCTCCTCGATTTTCGAAAGACATGCACGCCTAGTAGACCCAGTGTCGCCAGCGCAGGCACAGAAAGGAAATGGAGAAAAATGATCAGTGCATTGGCATGATGCAAACCAGCAAACTCGTTGCTGATCCATTGCGCCACCAGCCACGCCACCACTAAACCCAGTCCAGCCATCAGAACGACAAGTGTGAAGAACAACGTGCCCTCGTGAAGCTGAATCAGTGAGCGCGTAATGCCGAGCGGCGTGTCTTCACTTCTCAGAAACAACATGCAGCTAAACAGATACATCTGCACCCCAACCAGCGCCGCGAGTAGAAGTAGTAACTGGCTGTGGACGTCGAAGATGTTCATGCCAGCTAGATTCAACGGCCCCGATAGCGCTCCTGCAAACTGCATGAGCGTGGACAGGGAAAGAAGCGCGAAACCGGCCCGCTCCGGTAGAGCCGGACGCTCGGAGAGAATGAAAAGCAGGTGCCTCATACCGTCGCGCCACGTCCTGAGATGAGGCTGCCGATCGACCGGCGCAGGCTTCAGACCGCTGGGAATCTCCACTGTGCGTGCTCGGTGTTTCAGCGCGTTGATCAGCAGCTCGCTGGCGAACTCCATGCCAGATGCCCGCACTCCCCACTGCTCAAAAGACGATTTCTTGAGGCAGCGAAAGCCAGAATTGCAGTCTGAGAGTCGGCCACTGAAGAGCAGATTGATCAATCCGGTAAGCACTGGAGTGCCAAGGTGTCTGTGCAGCCACGGCATGGCACCAGGATCAATGGTGCCAATCATGCGTGAGGCGATACCCATGTCCGCATCTGCAGCAACCGTTGCATCATATAAGCGTAGCGCATCCTCATAGAGATAGGTGCCATCTGCGTCCGCGAACATCACATGCGTGCCACGAGCCGCCGCGATGCCGCCGCGCAGTGCGGCCCCATATCCAGGCTCCGGCACAGGCACCACACGGGCTCCAAACTGGACAGCCACCTCCGCAGAACGATCAGTGCTGCCATTGTCTCCGACCACGATTTCCCAAATCAATTCTGGCTTTGCGCCCAGCGTCGCCTTCACTCGCTCGATGCAGGCACCAAGTGAGCGTTCTTCATTCAGGCAGGGGAATATAAAAGTCAGGTGCATAAAAATGTCAGTGAAAAGGCAGGCTAGCTGCAAGCGTGTTGTGGCACAGCGCTGCCACATTCTCCCATTTCCGCTGAGCGCCATGGGTTGCGATGCGCTGGCGATCTGCCTTGGCAGCCGCGTTCCTCAAAGCCAAAGCCAAGTGATTGGGATCGCGTGATTTGCAGAGCGTGCCTTTCCATTCGGCATCAATCACCTCAGCGATACCACCGACATCGGTGGCCACTACCGGCAGCCCGCTTGCCTGCGCCTCGAGCACGACGTTGGGCAGCCCCTCGTTATGGCTGGTGAGGCAAAGCACATCCGCAGCGTTCATCCAGTGAGCGATCTCAAGAGCGGGCAACGGTCCGAGAAATTTGACGCAGCTGGCAAGGCCAAGCGCCCGGACCTTGCCTTCCAGGTCTAGCCTCAAAGGTCCCTTGCCGGCCAAGGCTAGCTGCCAACCGCCTGCGCGGTCATTTCGCCTGAGACAATCGAAGGCTTCCAGCAACAAGTGCGGATCTTTGACCGGCAACAGGTTACCCACAAACAAGACTAAGCGTGTCTGTTCATCGACACCCAGGTCCTCGCGGGCACCTCGTTGATCACGCCAGCGGAAGCATTCGGTATCGACCCCATTGAGTAACGGATGAACCCGC
>CAXNNN010000362.1:0-4507 GCA_964203095.1 Verrucomicrobiaceae bacterium
TCGCCATGCAAGCCTGCACCCTGCTGGACTGCTGTGCATGTCCACCGCTGCCTTCCAGCTCCTTCACGCCGCTGCTTGTGGATAGCAGAGCCGCAAGATGTCCGCCAGCCGAGAGACCCGTGACACCGATGGCGTCGCTGCGGATGCCAAATCGATCCGCATTGGCCCGCAGGAAGCGGATGGCTGCCTTGCAGTCCTCGATCGCTGCCGGAAACTTCGCTTCGCCGCTGAGCCGGTAGCTGATCGTTGCCGTGACGTAGCCTCTCGCGGCGAGGGCTTGGGCAAGCAGCGTCATGTTTCTGCGCTCCCCCTTGAACCAACCACCACCGTGAATGCAAACGATGGCGGGCAGAGGGGTGGCGATGTTCTTTGGACGATAAAGATCAAGCTCCATCTCTCTCTGACCATAGCGGGCGTAAACCAGCGCAGGATGTGTCTCGAGTCCGGCGATCAACTCAGGAGCGACCGCGGTCAGACCGGGTTTGGTGACTTGAGCCCCGAGCAGTAATGGCAGAAGGAGAAAGGATAGGAGCAGCCTCATTTGGGATGGCCGTTTTCAAAGATGGACTGGATTTCTGCCGCGCTGAGCACTGCGGAGTAGATGGCGAACTCGTCGATCGCCCCGTTGAGATTGCGGATGGGAAACTGATGACCTTGTGTTGGCAGTCCCCAGTTGCCCAGTTCGCACGGTCCATAGGTGATCGGGCGTCCGGGCTGGTGCTGATTGAAAACTTCACGGCCGACTTCCGCTCCATCGAAGTATTGAATGACCTCGCCGGAGTGATTTGAGTAACTAACGGCGATGTGATGCCAGCGCCCCAGACTGTCGGCGCTGAAGACAGGTTTGGAGTAGTAAATCTGGTTCCAATCGCCGCCTCTGGAGACTCCCTCTGGACGATAGATGATGGAGAACATGAGGCTGCCGTCTTCATAGATCTGCCAGTGCGGTTCGCCGTTGTCGTAGCCATCGGTAAGCAGCAGCGAGTTGTATCTCTTGTCCACACTGTCCACCTTCACCCAGGCAGACAAGGTGAGCGCCGTGTAACTGCCGTCGAGATTCAAGCGAAGACGGTCGCCGGGGCGTTTGAACTCCAGCGCTTCCTTTTCGGGCCAGCGACCTTGCGTCCACTTTGCGCCGACGGCACCACCAGCGCGCAGCTTTTGCTGTGGGGCGGCGAAGTTGCTCACCAGCCTGTCCCAACGATCATCCGGCGCATGCTGGAAGGTGTAATAAGCAATGAGACGCGGGTCTTTGCTCGTTCCTTCCGACCACGCCTGCCATTGCTGAAACCGACGTTGCTCGCGCTGGCGGATCAGCCCTTGCAGTTCGCTGATGGGAAGGAAATCCTGTGGCGAAACACCCGCCGTGGTGGAGGCCAATGACATGCCCACTTTCAGACTCGCGGGCGCTTTATCCTTCGTATGCGCGATGACCTCGCCATCAAAGACATGCACCGCGCTGTCCTGCCCATGAACATTCAGCGCGAACTCGGTGCCGAGGTCTTCCAGCTTCACATCCGGCGCATGCATGAGGAAGCCCTTCGCGGCGGGTGGCACATGCACACGCACGCGCCCGCTCACACAACGCGCTTCCCAGGCCGAGATGATGTCGATCTGCGTGGCACCCTCGATCAAAACCGTGGCCCCGCTGAAGAACTCGATCTGCGCCAGGCCTTTGTTCAAGGTCAGCTTCCCCGGCGCGATGGTATCACCACTGCGCACCGCAGTTTCAGCAAAGACAGCATCCAACGTGTCACTGACCATCGCGACGCCATTGGAAATCGCCTCTTGATCCACCGCCGAGCGAGGCCAGACGATGAATGCCAGCAGGACAACCGCCGCCGCCGAAGCAACGAGCGCAGAGGTGCGCCAACGCACCGTCCGGCTGATGACCGATGGCTGCTTGAGCCTGCCGGTGTTCACCGCCGGTTGTTGCAGCAGACGCGCCTGTTGATCGGCGAGTTCCAGATAAAGGCGTCGCGCCTGCCAGTCATCGCGCAGCAGAGCTTCGAGTTGCGCGTGTTGCTCGGGCGTGATTTCGCCATCGAGCTTGGCGTGGATCAGTGATTCGAGATTCATGAGAGTCCCTCCGATTGAAGCTGGCGTGTCACACACTCGTGCAGCCGCTGGCGCAGCAGTTCCAGATTCCGAAACAGGGTGCGACGGCTCATCGCGAACCGCTGCATCATCTCCTCCGCGCCCTTACGCATCGCGTATCGGCTCGTGACGAGCTCCTTATCCTGCGCCGTCATTTTGGCTAGGCAACCATCCAACAACTGAAGCCGCTGATCGAGTTCCGGCTCCATCCGCTCCCGGTCATGCGCCAGCAAATCCATCACATCCTCGCCAAACAATAGCGGCGACCGCGCCGCCTTCTCGCGGTGCTTCTGAACCTGCAAATAAGCAAACCGATAAGCCCACGGCAAAAACGGCCGCGCCGTATCATACGCATCGAACTTCCGATACAGCGCCAAACTGGTCTCTTGCAGAATGTCCCGCGCATCCGCCTCGCAAGCCACGAGACTGAAGATGTAACGAAACAACGGCTCCTGGTGCTGCGTCAGCAACAGGACAAGCTGTTCGGTGCGTGGGGCAGATTCAGAACTCATGAGCGCGGTTCACCTGTATTCCCGCGCATCTCGCTCTGAGTGCCAAAATTCTTTTCAGAAAGGGCTGTGAGGAAAGTGTCAATGATTAGACTTAGAGCCCACCGGGCCGCATAGGCTGCGCTTCATAAAGAATGACGCCACCGCGTTTCAGGATCTCTTTTTGCACCGTTGGCACATCCACGTTGCGGAGTTCTGTCTTTGCATCTGCTGCTGTTTTCGCCGCGATACCGCAGGCTTCGCCGAGCGCCATAAAGACGGGTTCCATGCGGATGGTTTGGTAGCCGACGTGGCTGGCGCTGCACGCCACGGGCACCAACAGGCCATCCACGCGTTTGGGCACGAGGATGCGGTACGGTAGCTGCAAGGGCTGGTGCTCGATGAAGATGTAGCCTTCGCGCACGCCGGGATGCGCGGGATCGTATTTATGGACGCCGTGGGAATCGAAGCCGAACTCGGCGACGGCGATGCCATCGGGCTTGCGGCGGGGCAGGCCAGTGGTGTTGTCGAGAGCGGCGTCGCGCTCGGTGAAGTTATACTCGCCCCAGATGCGCCGACCTTCGCGCACGTAGATGTGATGAGGACGGTGGCGGTTGTCGGTGAACTCGTCTTTCGGGAAGCCGAATAGCCGCGCCTCATCGCGGATGGCCTGCGGCACTTCGGGGTCATTTTGCAGGAACCACAGGTAACCTTCGGCGTGCGTCCAGTAGCGCTGGAAGATGCGGTCGCGCTCGGCGATATCGGCTTCGGGCCATTTCCAGTTTTCCTCGGCGAGATCGAAGGACTCGCTGGGCACGCCAGTGTCTCCTGCCGGATGCGCGTTGTTCAATTCAAACTTTCCATTCGGCATCGGGAAGACGTGCATGAGCTTGGTCAGCTTCGTGACCTTGCCCGAGCGCATGTCGTCGAGCATCACGCGATAGTCGTCGCGGTTGAAAGCAGCGGGCTTTTCAATCGGCACGCTATTGGCCTTGTCCTTGGTGACGTGCATGCGGAAGCAGAAGGCCTGGATGCCAGCGTCCGCCTCGCCAGTGGAGCCGGGTTGTGGATTGGTGTCTTTGAAACGAAGATAAATCTTGCCCGCGTGAGCTTCGCCATACGTTTCGCGGCTCTCTCTGCCGACGCGATACGGCACGCCCGCCAGCGCCGCGAGATCGCCCTCGTAAGTCCCGTCCACGAACGTTTTCGCGCGGAACTCCGCTTTGGCTCCGGGCTTGGCCAAGTCTTCGGCGGTAATGCTGACGAGCTTCACCGTGGGGCCGAATTCCTTTGGCTGGGCACCATTCAACCGCTGGCCCCGCTCCGCCTCACGCTCGTTTCCATCGGCACCCACGACTCGCGCGGAGATGACGCGCTGCCGCTCGATCAACCGAATGTTTTTCTCCCCCGCGAGCATGTCGCGGAACACCTTCTCAGCGACCTTCGCCTCAAACATGTGCCCACCCTGGCAGACCTTCACCTGCTCGGAGTTCTCGCCGTAGGTTGTCACATAGTGCTCGCGCACCCGCTTCACAAACTCAGCGAACAAGCCACCGACCGCCGCCTTTTTATAGATGTCCGTATTTGTCAATCCAGCCGACACGACGCCGCCCACGTGACTCTTCTCTTCCAAAAGAATCACACTCGCTCCCGAGCGAGCCGCTGAGACGGCAGCAGCGACACCGCCGGGTGTAGCGGCCACGACGACGACATCGGCTTGCTGGGATTCAGCGCCGAATAGGACGCCGCCAATGGAGGCAAGGAGTGCGATAAGGAGGGTGGTTTTCATGAAATGAATGAGGCTCGGGGATTCGGTTGGATCACTGGTGTCATTAACTTGTCGGAGACGGCAAATGGGGTGCAGATGAAGACGCAAGTTGGGCTACTTCTTCGAGGACGCGGAAGTCTTCGGCCAATAGGTT
>CAXNNN010000363.1:0-4498 GCA_964203095.1 Verrucomicrobiaceae bacterium
CACCTCCATCAGCATGGATCACCAGGCTTTTCTCGGGGAGTCGCTGCGCGAGATCGCTCGTGAGAAGGCGGGCATCATCAAGCCTGGCGTGCCCGTGATCACCATCAAGCAGCACCCCGACGTGATGGCTGTCATCTCGCTGACCGCTCGCGAACGGGAAGCGCCGCTGTACGTGGTGACGACGCCCGTGCGTGGCTACGAAATGGGACTGGCGGGCCACTATCAGCTCTGGAATGCGGCGCTCGCCATTACCGCGGTCAAGTCGGCAGGCTTTCGATTCAAAGATTCCGTCCTGCGCGACGGCATCAAGAAAGTGCACTGGCCCGCGCGTTTCCAACGACTCGACAAGGAAGAGCGCCTGATTTTGGACGGCGCGCACAACATCGACTCCGCCGAGAATCTTGCGCGCACCTGGAGTCAGAAGTATCCTGGCGAAAAGGCCTCTATCGTCTTCGGTGCGGCCTCGTCGAAGGATGTGCGCGCGATGCTGCGCGCTCTACAACCCATTGCCGCGCGCTGGCACTTCACCGACTTCGAGTCACCGCGCTCGGCACCGCCTGAGCAGGTGCGCGAGGTGCAGGCCTCGCTGTATGGGCAGGCGGTGGAAACCTTTGTCCATGACAAGCCGGCTGCGGCTCTGGCCGCGGCGAAGAAAAGCAAAGAGCGCGTTTTGATCGCTGGTTCGCTCTACCTCGCGGGCGAGGTGCTCGCCCACGTGCGCGGCGAGGAGAAGCTGTTCCAGGCGACGTCGCAGTGAGGGCGCGTACGCTGTGGTTTGGTGTCATGCGAAAGAACCGCAGCAGCTTCGCTGTTAAACCACGATGCTTGCCCGCCTCGTCCTCCTTTGCTTGTGCCTAGCGTCCACTCTGCACGCTGCCCATAAGCCGAACTTTGTCTTCATCCTCTGCGATGACCTGGGCTACGGCGATGTGAAGTGCAATAACCCGGAAGGCAAGATCGCCACGCCACAGATGGACGCGATCGCCGCGCGTGGCGTGCGTTTCACCGATGCGCATTCATCTTCCGCTGTCTGCACACCCACGCGCTACGGCGTGATGACCGGTCGCTATAACTGGCGCACGAAGTTGCAGAATGGAGTGCTCGGTGGGCTCAGCCCTCGGTTGATCGAGCCTGGGCGAATGACCGTGGCGTCGATGCTTAAGGGCCAAGGCTACAAGACGGCAGTGGTAGGCAAGTGGCACCTGGGCATGGATTGGGTCAAGCATCCGGGCAAAGAGGTCAGCGAGTTGAACATCGAGAAGCCCGATCAGGTCGCCAGTGTGAACTACGCGCAGCCGATCACGAATGGCCCCACGAGCGTGGGCTTCGACTCTTACTTCGGTATCGCAGCCAGTCTCGATATGGTGCCCTACTGCTTTATCGAGAACGACCGTGTCACCGTGAATCCGACCGAGCAGATGAAGCTGGCGATGAATGCTGGCGAGGGAAAAAACGGCTTCACGCGTGAGGGCCCCGGCGCGCCAGGATTCCGTGGCGAAGATGTGCTGCCGACGTTCACCAAACGCGCCACCGAGATCATCAGCAAGCACGCCGCTGCGAAGGAAAGCTTCTTCCTCTACCTACCGCTGAACTCGCCCCACACGCCCATCTTGCCGAGCCAGAAGTGGCAGGGCAAAAGCGGCATCAGCTTGTATGCGGACTTCGTCATGGAGACGGATGACGCCATTGGCCAGATCGTCAAAGCGCTCGAAGTCGGTGGTGTCGCGGACAACACGGTCGTCATCGTCACCAGCGACAACGGCTGCTCGCCCAGCGCGGATTACAAAACGCTCGCCGAGCATGGCCACAACCCGAGCTACCACTTCCGTGGCAACAAGGCGGACATTTTCGACGGCGGTCATCGTGTGCCCTTCCTCGTCCAATGGCCCGCGCAGGTGAAAGGTGGCAACACGTATGATCACCCCGTGTGCCTGCTCGACTTCACCGCGACGGCGGCTGACATCCTTGGCTGCGATCTCCCCGACAATGCCGCAGAGGACAGCGTCAGCTTCCTGCCCGCGCTGAAGGGCGAAACGAAGCCTGTGCGCGAGGCCATTGTGCATCACTCCATCAATGGCTCCTTCAGCATTCGCCAAGGCAACTGGAAGCTCGAACTCTGCCCTGACTCAGGCGGCTGGAGCGAGCCGCGGCCACACAATCCCAACGCCAAAGGCAAGAACAAAGCCAAGGCCGTAGTGACGACTCTGCCGCCTGTGCAGCTCTACGACCTGAGCACTGACATCGGCGAGACCAAGAACGTGCAAGCCGAGCATCCTGAGATCGTCGCGCGTCTCAGCACACTGCTGGAAAGCTATGTCGCCAATGGCCGCAGCACGCCGGGCGCCCCGCAGAAAAACACGGTCGACGCCGACATCTGGAAGTTCTCGAAGCGCTAACCAACAGCGCTAGCGCGCGAAATCTCACCGCTGGCACTGCGGACAGAAGAACGTCGAGCGATTGCTTTGGACGATACGCCTCACGGGAGTCTGGCACTCGCGGCACGGTTCGTCTTCGAGGTCATAGACGCGGAGTGTTTGCTTGAAGTAACCGGGCTCGCCATTCTCACGCAGGAAGTCACGCAGCGTGGTGCCGCCCATGTCGATGCTGGCGGCGAGAACCTCTTTGATGGCACTAACAAGCTTCACCAGACTCAAGCGCGCGACCTTGCCTGCGGCTTTTTGAGGTTGAATGCCCGCCATGAACAAGGCCTCGCAGGCATAGATGTTGCCCACGCCAACGACGAGGTGAGAGTCCATGATGGCTTGCTTGATGTTCGCCTTCTTGCCCTTCAACTGCTGCTGCAAGTAAGCGGCATCGAAGTCTGCGCCAAGCGGTTCGGGGCCAAGCGGTGCGAGCAGAGGATGTGTGGCGGGATCGTCAATGAGCAGCACGCAGCCAAAGCGGCGCGGGTCGTGGAAGCGCAGTTGCTTGCCCGTGTCGAGCTGGAAGGCGACGTGGTCATGCTTGCGCCAGGGCGTATCGGCATCGCTCAGGCGCAAGGCACCGGACATGCCCAGGTGGATGAGCAGGGTGCCGGGCTTGGCTTTGAAGAGCAGATATTTGCCGCGTCGGGTGCCCGAGAGAATTTTTTCGCTTTCGAGCAGATGGATTGTGTCAGGCACAGGCCAGCGCAGACCTTTGTGCCGCACGATGACCTCGCGCACGGTGCTGCCAACTAGGTGGGGGCTGACACCGCGCAGGGTGGTTTCGACTTCGGGCAGCTCGGGCATGTGGGGTTACTCACTAGCTTCAGGCATCTCCGCGCGCATATTGGCAATGACTTTATCGACGCTCTCCAGCAGGCGATAGTGCAGGCGCTTGCGCTGGTATTTGTTGAAGAGGATGACGCGGAGTTTCTCCCACAGGTCGAGTTCGGGCTTTTCGACAGGGACCCAGGCGCGAACTTCTTTGTCGAGGATCGAGAAGCGCCAAGCGCGGGAGTCCCAGTAGCCACGGTAGTAGCGCTTGCCGATGTCGGGCAGGAATTCGTGCCATTCGTGGACTTGGTTCTTTGTCATGATGCGGGCGGTTTCTGGTTGCGCGGCGAGGATGCGTTGCAATGTGCCGGGTGCAACCTTCCAAATCCAACTACGACGATCTATTCCGGCTGCTGGGCTGCATCGTGCTGATTCTGAGCGTGGGTGCGGCGGTATCTCCGATGTTGTTCTGGGGTGGGAAGGGATTGCTGGTCTGGATGCATGAGTCTGGCACCATCATCCAGGAAACGCAGGCGAAGACGTGGCCGCTGAGCGAGGTGCTGCGGGCGGACTTCGCGCGTTTCTTTAACCGTGCGGTGCTGGTCGCGGCGCTGATCGTGCTACCGCTCTACGCTCGAAAAGCAGGCTACACGGCGCGGCTACTGCCCAGCCTGAAGCCAACGAAGGCGGGGCTCGCCCAGTTTGGGATCGGCTTCTTCCTGGCGGCGTGCTTGCTTTTGCAGTTGGGCTGGGGGCTCGTGCATGCAGAGGTTTATTCGCTGCGTGCCGACGCTCCGTGGTGGGGCTTGGCTACGCCACTGACTGCCGCTTTGGGGGCGAGTGTGGTTGAGGAGATCGTGTTTCGCGGCTTTCTGCTGGGCCTGCTGCTACGCTCCATGCGCGTGGGCACCGCTGTGTTTTGGACCACGTTTGTCTTCGCGCTGGTGCATTTCCTGAAGCCGCCTGAGCACGTGGTGGTGCAGGGCGATGCCGTAGGCTGGGGCACTGGCTTCTGGTTGATCGGGCAGATCCTGAGGAACTTTGGCCATGTGGATTTCCTGCTCGCGGACTTCTGCACGCTGTTCGCGGTTGGGCTTATGCTTGCGCTAGCACGGGTGCGCACGCGGGCGCTGTGGTGTAGCCTGGGCTTGCACTCGGGCTGGGTGTTTGGCCTGAAATACTTCAGCGCGCTGACCCGTGGCACGCGTCCGCTGCGGGCGGGTGATCACTTGCCGTGGATCGGCGAAAACTTGCGCATCGGACTCGTGCCGCTGTTTGTGGTGCTCATCACGGGCTGGGTA
>CAXNNN010000364.1:0-4494 GCA_964203095.1 Verrucomicrobiaceae bacterium
CGCCGCGCAACTTGGGGAGATTCTCGCGCGCGGCTTCCATCTTGTCGGCTAGCGGTTTGGGCACGCCGCGATGGTTGAATTTCTGCATCGTCTCCGTGTCGATCTCGCGCGACTCCGACGGCACGCGCTCATGCCAGACCACGCTGAGAAAGACCTTCTCCCCCTGCACCACGGGGCTGCCGTGACCGCCGTAGTGGTCGCTGGGGATGGCTGTGCTTTCCCACACCTTCTTGAAGCCCTCCGGCGGCAGGGCGCTGACAATCGAAGCCGTGTCGCTGGACACCCCATTGCGATCGGGTCCACGCCACTGCGGCCAGTCAGCGTGGGCGAAGGAAGTGACAGCGGCGAGGCAGGCGAGAGCGCGGAGGGAGTTCATGCGCCGCAGTCAACGCAACAGCCGCGCGCGAGCTATCGCAACAAATCATTCACGGCTTCGCTGGCACCGCCTTCACCAAGCCCGCAGGCAGCTCCTTCAGCCGCTCGACCGAGGTGACCTCATGGAAGAACCAAGGCTTCCCGCCGACTTTTTTGAAGATGATGGTCTTCGCCGCATACTTCACGCCATCGTGCTCGCCGTAGTCGCTGAAGCGGTAGAAATCACTGCGCCAGTCGATGCGTGCCAGCAGGCTGGTGGTCTTTTCAAAGTAGAGATCCATCGCGGGCGTGATCGTCTCGCTCACGCGCAGACCGAAGAGCGTCTTGCCCTCGTCGGTCAGATCTGGCAGCACCTCCACCTTGGTCTTGGCATCGACCAACACGCCCAGCGTCCAGGCCCACACGTCGAACTTCGCCGGCTCATCCGCCCGCTCCTTGGTGCCGATCCACCAGAACTCCGGCGGCTGCAAAACGGAGGTCCGGGACGAGCGCTTCTTCCCCGCGTCTGGCTCCGGGTTGCTGCCAAAGTGGTAGGTCTCGCCAATGCGGAACAGCGTCAGCAGCTTGTCCTTGCCACCGACGGCTGCGACCGCTTGGTCGATCAGCGGCTTCGGATCGGCGGTTTGGGAAAAGGCAGCGCTGGTCAGCAGGAGCAGCGAGACAAAAGGAAGGAGGCGTGGGAGCATGGCTACCGATACGCGAAGGCCGTGCCGCATGTAGCAGTGAATCCTTGATCAAGACTTCCTGCGGCAAGCCTCGGTGTAGAAGGCATTGCCCTTGCCCAGCGGCAGGCCCAGCTCGGCAGTCAGGTCCCAGAGCGCCTGGCGATCAATGTATTCCGGCGTGCCGGTCGGGTAGCTCTTCTGGCGATTGCAGCCGAAGCACATCTCGAAAACGGCCACCGGGCGTCCCTGGTTGAAAAACACAAACGCATGGTGCGGCTTGTAGCACGGCGTGCGACCGCCCTTCGGCTGGGAGACCGTGATCGCCGCCATCAGTTGCTTCGTCTGCACGGCATTCAGCTTCACGCCCGTGCGATTCATCACCCCGCTGTGCATCCGGCCGACCTTGGGGTCCAGGAAGGTCTCGCTCTCCTCCGCCGTGTAATCGTAGCAGTAGGCGCGCACCTCGTCGTAGGCCATGCCCGGCCAGTTCACCACCGTGCCAGGCGCGGGGCTTGGCCCGGCGAACCTGTGCCGGTAGCCCTCGCAGGAGCACATCAGGAGACTCAGCAGCAGCGCAGAAAGGAGCTTGTTCATGCCTCAGCATGTCGCGGGCGATACCAGAGCGTCAAGCTGCGAAAGTGCGTTCCGTGGTTGTCACGGGCCGCAGAAAAGTGCTAAGTGTTAGGTGCTCAGTCGTCGCTTCAGACACTAACTGCTTAGCACTCATTACTCTCCTCCGTCCTCGCTCTCGTATTCCTCTGCAATGATCTCCGTCTCCCACCTCACCAAAGAATATGCCGGCCGCGTGGCGGTGGATGGCATCTCGTTCGAGGTCGCGCCGGGAGAGATCGTGGGCTTCCTGGGGCCAAATGGCGCAGGTAAGTCGACCACCATGCGCATCCTCAGCGGTTACATGCCGCCGACTACCGGCACGGCCACGGTGGGGGGTAAAGATGTCTTCCGCGACTCGCTGGAGGTCCGCCGTCAGGTCGGCTACATGCCAGAGAATGCCCCGCTCTATCTCGACATGGGCGTGAAGGAATACCTGCACTATCGCGGTGCCCTCAAAGGCCTGCGCGGCAAAGATCTGCGTCTGCGCACGGGCGAGGTCATGGACCTCTGCGGCATCACCGACGTGCGCCGCCGCCTGATTGGGAACCTGTCCAAGGGCTACCGCCAGCGTGTCGCCCTCGCCGATGCCCTGGTGCACCGGCCCCCGCTCCTCATTCTGGACGAGCCGACCAACGGCCTGGACCCCACGCAGATTCGCGGCGTGCGCGAGCTCCTGCGCAGCCTCCGCCCGCAGCACACCATCCTGCTCAGTACCCACATCCTCAGCGAAGTGGAGCAGACCTGCGACCGCGTGGTCATGATCCACCACGGCCGCATCACAGCCAACGACACCCCTCGCAATCTGACCAAGGGTCTGCGTGCCGCAGGTACCGTCTATGTGGAACTGCAAGGCAGCAAAAACGCGCCGCAGAAGCTCGACGCCATCCCAGGCGTGCGCAAAGTCCTCGCCGAGAAGGCCGAGAAAGGCTGGCAGGCCTACTCCCTGCGCATCGAATCCCAAACTGACGTGCGCGAGGCGATTCAAGACCTCGCCACCACCGAGCAATGGAAGATCCGCGAGCTGCACCGCCAGCTTCCCTCGTTGGAGGACGTGTTCATCGAACTCGCCGCCAGCGACGCACCGCGCCGGTAAGGCGCAGCCGCCAGCTACCAGGGCACACCCCAAGGGTATATCACAAACTCGCAGCGATTTGCCGCAAACCCTTGCACGTTTCCCGCAAACCCTGGACGATTTTGGCCCTTCACCGGCCTTGTTCGCCCCCATGTTTGCAGTTGCGAAACGCGCTGCCTGCCCAACAATCGCCGCCAGCGGATTCAACACACACGACGATACTCATGGGCGCACAATGGAAACAGAAATGGCGTGAACTCGCCGCCGATCAAAAAGGCAAGATCGTGGGCAAGCTGGTCCGCGAAATCCAAGTCGCCGCCAAGATGGGCGGTGCGCACCCGGAGTTCAACGCGCGCCTTTCGGCCGCGATCGCCGTGGCGAAGAAGCAAAGCGTGACCCGCGACACCATCGAGCGCGCCATTGCCAAGGGCAGCGGCACCGGCCCCGACGCCGTGCAGTATGACACCGTGGTGTATGAGGGCTTCACGCCGCACCGCGTGCCGGTCGTGGTCGAGTGCCTGACCGACAATAACAACCGCACCGCCTCCGAAATTAAGCAGCTGTTCAAGGCGGGCAGCCTGGGCACCCGTGGCAGCATGGCCTTCATGTTCGACCACTGCGGCATGATCGAGGCGACCCACGCCGACGCCGCGATCGACATCGAGACCGCTGCGCTAGAGGCCGACGCCGACGACATGGAAAGCAAGGAACTGGACGATGACGAGACCGGCACTGCCGCGCGCTTCTACTGCCAGATGGCGAATCTGGACACCGTGACCAAGGCGCTGAAGGCCGCCGGCTGGACCATCACCACGTCCGAGCTGACCTACCGAGCCAAGGAATACCCGGAACTCAGCGAGCAGCAGCACGAGGAGGTCACCGCCTTCCTCCAAGGCCTGGATGGCCATGCGGATGTGCATCGCGTGCACGCCGCACTGAAGTAAGCGGCAAGTTTCTGAGATAAGATTGTCAGAAATCCAGCGGTGGGATCAAAGTGTGGCAGAGCGTCCACCCTTTGATACCCCATGCCTCTGCCTGCTGACCGCTTCCTGCCTCTTTTCTTGGCATGTCAAAATGACCTTCGCGCCTTCATCGGTGCGATGGTGCGTGACACCGCGCTGCGCGAGGATTTGTTCCAGGAGGTGTCGATGATCCTGTGGCGGAAGTTCGACACGTATGATCCCGCACGTGCCTTTGGGGCCTGGGCGCGGGGCATTGCCACAAGGAAGATTTTGGAAAGCCATCGGGTCAGCGCACGCCTGCCACAGGCGATCCCACCGGAGGTCTTGGAGGCGGTGGCCGAGGGCTTCAACCGGGTGGAGCAGGAAGAGGAAGCCCAGACCTGGCAGGAGCGTGAACGCGCGCTGAACGCCTGTCTAGACCAGCTGCCCGCCCGCTCGTCCGCCCTGATCGCCGAGCGCTACCACAAGAGCCGCGCCATTGAGGACTTGGCCGAGGAGTTCGGCATGTCGTTCGACGGGATCTATCAAACCCTCAGCCGCCTGCGCCGCCAGCTGCGGGAATGTGTGAGCCGCCGTCTGCGCATCGCCTAACTTCCCTTCGCTTCCCTTCACGATGAACCCCTCGCCCTCCATGGAACCCACCGAAGTCACGCGGCTAGCGCTGCGCTGGCTGGATGGCATGGCGACGGATGCAGAACGGCAAACGCTCTTCGCCGTGATCGCGGCGGACCCCGCAGCCGCGCAGCGGTTCGCCAAGCTCGCACGCTTTGAGCACCTGCTGGCTGGCGTGTGCCATGACCGGGCGCAG
>CAXNNN010000365.1:0-4479 GCA_964203095.1 Verrucomicrobiaceae bacterium
CTTGAACCCGAACATTCTTTTGCAACGCGAGGATCGAGACACGCTTCGGCGGGTGATGCGCGCCTGGGGGCTGAAGTTTGACGAAGGCGAGCGAGTCATTGATGCGCTCATGGACTGGGTCGATCCTGATGACTTTGTGCGTGGCGTGGGCGGGGCGGAGAGCCGCTTCTACGGGCTGCGTGGTGTGCCTTTCAATCGTCCCTTCCGCTCGGTCGATGACATGGCGCAGGTGCGTTATATGAGTGAAGTGGAGCGCATCTTCCCTGGCTGGCGGCAGTGGTTCAGCACTTATTCGACGGGCGTCGTCGATGTGAATGAAGCACCTGCCGAGGTGCTGAGCGCTCTGACAGGTGCTGATCCAACGATGGCGCAGCAGTTTGTGGCGCGGCGCACTGGCCGCGATGGAATTCCCCACACCAAGGACGACCTGCCCTTCCAAGATTTGCAGACGGCACTGCGGGTGCTGGGCGTGACGGCGACTAATCCTCAGGCGCTAGCGGGCATCCTGGGCGTGCAGAGCAGTATCACGCGCATCAAGAGCACGGGCGTGACCGGTGATTTCCGCCGCTCCATCTACGCCATCATCAATCGGCCCACGTCCAATACTCCAGGCACCGCAGCAGGAGCAGGTGGTGGCATCGCGAACATTCTGTGGCTGGGCGAGGAAGATGAGTTGCCTACGCCAGGGAAGGCCGCGCGGTTCTCGACCGAGCGCCGACAGTGATCTACCCCTGATTGATCACCAGCTCAGCATAGCCGGTCTCGGGGTCGATCTCGCGGTGGAACACATACCCATCGAGCACGCCAATAACGATCTCCGCCGTGGTGCGGACAATGCTGCCTTCTTTCAGATGCCCGCCAAGGACTTGGCCCTTGGTGTTCGCCACCGCGATGTGCAAATGCGAGCCTCCGAAGCTGGCAACGGTGCCGTTGAGGGAGACGATCTCCAGCGGACCTGCAACGTGGGCGATCTCCGCCTGGTCTGCGAATCGGATCTCGGCATTGCTTAAACTACCAGCGCAGCTTAGCACGCAGGCGGCTCGCCATCCCCGGCCCCAAGCCAAACGATCAATCTGTAGTTTGAGATCGTCGCCTGGCTCAAGGCGGATGGGGATGGCTTGCATGGCTGCATGACAGCCTAGGAACTCGCTTTCTTCAAGATTTTCTCAAGCGTGCTGGCAAAGTCTTCCGGTGAGGTGCCACCGACTTGATTGCCGATGTCCTTGCCGCTCTTGTCGAGGAACTGGATGTGAGGGATGCCCTGCACGCCGAACTTGGCTGTGGCTGGGGCGTTGCTTTCCTCATCCACGTCAATGTAGGCCCATTCAAACTTGTCGTGCAGCGCTTTCACGGCTTCGCTTGGATACACCTCTTTCTTCATCATCTGGCAGGGCGGACACCAGACGGCGGAGAAGACGAGAACGATGGGCTTGCCGGATTTTTCAGCAGCGGTGGAGACTGCCTTCAGGCTGCTGGCGAACTTGGGGCTACCTGCGGGGAAGTCACTGGCAAGCAGTGGCAGTGCGATAGCGGCGAGGATCAGAGGAATGAGCTTTTTCATTTGATGGACTTTTCGGATACGTGGCATAGATGCCGTTTCGGATATATATATTCCAGATTTCTGCACGAAATGCCAGTCTGGAGACTGGCTATCTTCTCATGCTGCCGAAAGCTTTGTTCTGGACGGCCCGTTGCCCTTCGCTCACTCTGCACTCCCTCATGAATCGCCGTATCGCATTTCTTCTCCCTGTGGCTGGCCTTGCCGCCAGTCTCTTGTTTGTCAAAGCCGCCGATGAGCCGGTCAAGCCTCTGCGTGTGCTGCTCGTCACGGGCGGTTGCTGCCATGACTATGACAAGCAGCGCCTGATCTTGGCCGAGGGCTTGGGTGCCCGTGCGAATATTGAGGTCGAGTTTGCCCACAACCCGGACAAGACGACCAAGGCGACGTTCGAGAACTATAAGAACCCAGATTGGGCCAAGGGCTTTGATGTGGTCATCCACGACGAGTGCTCCGCTGATGTGACCGACAAGACGTATGTGGGCAACATCCTCAACGCGCACAAAAACGGCACGCCGGCGGTGAACTTGCACTGCGCCATGCACAGCTATCGCTGGGGCAATTTCAAGGAGCCTGTCGTCGCGGGCGCTGACAATGCTGGCTGGTATGAAATGCTGGGGATGCAATCGACTGGCCATGGCCCACAGGAGCCCATCGCCCTGAACTTCGTCGATGCTGAGCACCCAATCACCAAAGGCATGGTCAACTGGACCACGATCAAGGAGGAGCTTTACAACAACGTGCAAGTCCTCACGGCGCATCCGCTGGTGAAGGGCAAGCAGTCATTCAAGGACAAGAAGACCGGCGAAGCCAAGGAAGCAGAAACAGTGGTCGCCTGGACCAATGAGTATGGTGAGAAGAAGACCCGTATCTTCAGCACCACACTCGGCCACAACAACGACACCGTGGCAGATGCGCGCGACCTCGACCTCGTGACTCGTGGCGTGCTCTGGGCCGCTGGCAAGATCACGCCGGAAGGCCAGCCTGCCGCAGGCTACGGACCGAAGAAGTGAAATTGAGCCGTGCTCAATGCGAAGCTTTCAGGGCTTCGCTCATTGAGTTGTCGCTTCACCCCATAGTCGCCACTGTTTTTCCGATTTCATGAAACGCTTCATTGCCACCTCTATCTCCCTCCTCGCCTCTGCGTCGATGCTTGTCGCCCAGACGCCGCCTGCTCTGAAAATCTTGATGGTTACTGGTGGCTGCTGCCATGATTACGAGGCCCAAAAATTGATCCTCGCGGAAGGCATCAGTGCCCGCGCCAATGTGGAGTTCACCATTGTTCATGAAGAAGGCCCCAAGGGGAAGAAGGATAAGTCCCACAAGATCAGCATCTACAACAAGGCAGATTGGGCCAAGGGTTATGATCTGGTGCTGCACAACGAGTGCTTTGGCGCGGTCGATGACGTGGCCTTTGTCGAGCGCATCGCCAAGGCGCACTACGATGGCGTGCCAGCCGTCATGCTGCACTGCTCGGCGCACAGCTATCGTGCCGCTGCGACGGATGAATGGCGCAAGTGTGTGGGCCAAAAGAGCATGAGCCACGAGAAGAATCGTGACCTCAAGGTGAAGAACATCCTGCCCGACCACCCCGTGATGAAGGGCTTCCCCGCCGAGTGGCTCGACAAGGCTGATGAACTCTACAAGAACGAGGTTCTCTATCCCGGCTTCCAAGGGTTGGCCAAGGCCTATGGCGAGGACACCAAGCAGGACCACCAGCTCATCTGGCTGAACACGTATGGCAAAGCCAAAGTGTTCGGCACCACCATGGGTCACAACAACAGCACCATGCAGGACACTGTCTTCCTAGACCTTGTTACGCGTGGCCTGCTCTGGGCCTGTGGCAAGCTGGATGACAATGGCAAGCCGCTGCCCGGCTATGAGTCGAGGCAGAAGTAAGGGCGTGAGCTTCGTTAAGTCGTGGCAGTCTGGTGCAGCGCGTTCATGCGCTGCGCCAATGTCAAATCTAGGTCAGTGATGCCTCCGGCGCTGTGAGTGCTCAGCACGGCGTTGACCTTGCGCCAGCCAATGTGGAGATCAGGATGATGGTCCATGGATTCGGCCTCGTGTGCCACGGCGACCACAAACTCAATGCCCGCCAAATAGCTGGGGAAGCCATAGCTGCGGGTGATGGCAGTGTCGCCGACAAGGCTCCAGCCTTCCAGCTTTGGCAGGACTTGCGAGACCTCGTCAGGTGAAAGCTTGCGCATAGCGGGCATCTGTGGATGCTGCCAGACACCATGCGCTTTCGCCACGAGAAACACGACGTTTTCATTCCTGACAATACCGAGACCACGATAGCGCTGCAGCGCGTGACCCACCTGGGCATCGTCTCTCACCAAGATGACCTGGAAATCGCGGCCTATCATGGCATCACCGAATGCTTCCATGCGCGCGACAAGTGGTTCGGCGGCGTGGTCGTGACCGATGGCGGTGGCAGCCCGCGCAAGGGCGACTACGCCGACTACACTGACGAAGAGATGAAGCAGGTGCGCCTGATTGAGCAGCGCAAGGCGGCGTATGTGGGGGAATACAGCACCATGATTCAGCTCGCCTATCCGAGCGAGGACGTGAAGTTCAATCGTCGCACAGACGTGGCCGCTGATCTGGCCTTCATCTTGGAGCAAACCACGCCACAGATCCTTTACGTGCACAATCCCTGCGACCGGCATGACACACATGTCGCTACCTTCATGCGCTGTGTCGAAGCTCTCCGCAGTTTGCCCAAGGACAAGCGCCCGCAGAAGGTCTATGGCTGCGAGGTCTGGCGCAAGCTGGACTGGCTGCTGGCTGAGGACAAAGTCATGCTCTGGGTTGATAAACACCCGCACCTATTGCGCCCCTTGCTCGGCGTGTTTGACTCTCAGATCAGTGGTGGCAAGCGCTACGACTTGGCTGAGGAAGGCCTGCGCCACGCGAAC
>CAXNNN010000366.1:0-4462 GCA_964203095.1 Verrucomicrobiaceae bacterium
AAGAGGCTCGTGCTCTGGCTTCTCTGATCCATGAATTGCTTCAGATGCAGTCGTTGCTGAGGGAATATGCATTAAAGGATCAGATGTCACGTTCATCAGGATCAATCATGGACAACATCGCAGAGGGCTTCGATGCGGGAGGGAACCCCGAGTTCATGCGCTTCCTGGCCTACTCGCGTCGCTCCTGTTCTGAACTCCAAAGTCAGTTGTATCGCGTGAAGGATCAGGGGCATTGCGATGAACAGCAGTTCCTCCTGCTTTATGACAGCACCGCCAGTCTGCGCGCGCAGATCGGGGGCTTTATTCGCTACTTAGGCACCAAGCGCGACTTCTGGACTGAGAAACCACCTGCTGCTCGCCAACCTGATAATGAGGAATCAGGAATGAGGAATCAGGAATCCAAAGCGAGGAATCAGCAATCCAAAGTGAGGAATCAGGAATCCGAAGCGAGGAATCAGGAATCCAAAGTGAGGAATCAGGAATCCGAAGCGAGGAATCAGCAATCCAAAGTGAGGAATCAGGAATGAGGAATCAGGAATCAGGAATGTCTGAGAGTGACGAACGTCTCGCCCGCATCCTCAAGCGGGTACGCAAGATCGAACTCATCACCCGCGGGCTGGTGAAGGAGACGCTGGGCGGGCAGTATCATTCCCGGTTCAAGGGGCAGGGGATCGAGTTTGATGATTTCCGTGAGTACCAGCCGGGGGATGACGTGCGCTTCATCGACTGGAATGTGACGGCGCGTATGAATGCGCCGTTCGTTCGCAAATACGTGGAGGAGCGCGAGCTGACGGTGCTGCTGTTGGTCGATGTTAGCGGCAGTGGCGACTACGGCAGTGTCGATGACAGCAAGCGCGAACTAGCAGCGGAATTGGCGGCGGTCTTTGCCTTCAGTGCGGTGTCGAATCAGGACAAGGTGGGGCTGGTGATGTTCTCCGACCAAGTGGAGGCCTTTGTGCCGCCGCGCAAAGGGCTGCCACACACGCTGCGCATCGTGCGCGATATTCTGAACATGCAGCCGAAGAGCCGGAAGAGCGCGTTGAAGCCAGCTCTGGACGTCGCCTTGCAGCGCATCGCGCATCGCTCGCTGATCGTTTTGGTATCTGACTTTCTGCTGCCGAATCAAGACTGGGAGCACTCACTGCGTGCGGTGGCGGCAAAGCATGACGTGGCAGCGGTGAACGTCTCTGATGCGAAGGAGATCGAGCTGCCCAATGCAGGCCGGGTTTGCTTGCAAGACCCCGAGACAGGCGAGCAGTTCGTGGTAAATACATCAAACCCTGCCGTGCGCCGCTACTACGAGGCGCGCATGACGGAGCATCGTGAGGCGGTCGCTGCATCGCTGCGTCGTTGTGGAGTGGAGGCCATCTCCGCGACGACCGGTGACAATTACATCCCGGCGCTCAAGGCTTACTTCAAGGCGAGAAGGAGGAAGAAGGCGTGAGGTCGAAGTGCGAAGTCCGAAATGCAAAGTGGGAAGTGTCAGGTCTGAGAACTGAGCACTTCACACTGAGCACGTGTGTCGGGTCCCTGCTCCTCGCTTCCGGCACTCTGCTCGCCCAGATGCCGCAGCAAGGCCCACCACCCTTGCCGCATCCTGACATTCTTCCGCCGGTGCCGGTGGAGCTGTCCTGGCCCCTGTGGTTGGTGTTATTGATCGGAGCGGCGGCTTTCGGGGTGCTGTGGCTGATCATCTGGCTGTGGATGGCGAAGAAGCCGGTCCAGGCGGTGCCGCTGAAGCGTCCGCTGAATGCCGCGCTGAAGTCTCTCAAAATGCTGCGCGACAAGACGTCGGCGATGACTCCATCGGAAGTCGGGTACACCGTTTCCGAGGTGTTGCGTCGTTATTACTTGGAGCGCTATGGCATTCCTGCCCCCTTTAAAACGACTGAAGAATTGTTCCTCACGGGCTCGGCCGAGCAGGAGCCCCCGCGTCGTCGTATGTGGCGGGAACGCTTTGAATCCCTGGCCGCGCTCTACGATTCGCTGTCGTATGCGCCCATGCCGGCGACCAAGGAGGAGGCCCTAGCGCTGGTCGAGACTGCTATCATGAAACTGGAGGAAGAACGTCTTTATGAGAATCCACTGGCTGACTGATTACCAGTTTGGCAGTCCGCTGTGGTTGTTGCTGCTCGTGCTGCCGCCCGTGCTCGCGTGGCTACGCGGACGCCAGGGGCGCTCGCCTGCGATTGTGTTTCCGACGGCGTTCCTGGTGCGCGATTTGGCGCGGCCTGCCCGTGCTCGTTTGGGCTCGTTCAGCTTCGGATTGGTGCTGCTCAGCCTGACGGCGGCGATCATTGCTATGGCGCGTCCACAACACGTGTTGTCATATGAGGAGACGAAGACGGAGGGGATCGCCATCTGCATGACCGTGGACGTGTCACTGTCGATGCTGACCGAAGACTTTGTCATCGGCGGACAGACGCAGAATCGACTGACGGCCGCGAAGCGTGTGATGCGTGATTTCATTCGTGGGCGCACCAGTGATCGCATCGGCATCATCGCGTTTGCGGGCTCGCCTTACTTGCCGTGTCCGATGACGCTGGATCACACGTGGCTGGAGCAAAACATCGAGCGGGTGCAAACAGGCATCACGGGGGACGGCACGGCGATCGGCTCCGGTATCGCAGCGGCGGCGCGACGTCTTGACTTGGAGAAGGGCGCAAAGAGCAAGGTGCTGGTGCTGCTCACCGATGGTGCGAACAACTCGGGTCGTCTCAGCCCGCAAGATGCGGCCAAACTCGCGGCCACGCTGGGCATCCGCATTTACACCATCGCCATCGGCACGCCGGGCGAGCATTTGATTCCGCTGCCGGGTGGGCGCATGCACAATTCCTTCCGCCAGGAGTTCGATGAGCCGACGCTGACTGAGGTCGCGCGCATCGGCAATGGAGCCTTCTACAAGGCGCAGGATTTGGACGCGCTGGAGCGCATCTTCAAGACGATCGACCAACTCGAAAAGACGGAGGTGCAGAAGCGCGCCATTGTTGAAACGGAAGAAGCTTATCAGCCCTTCGTCTGGGCGGCGGCGATCTTGCTCATGCTGGCCCTGCTGCTGAGCCAAACCCTGCTACGCACTGCACCGCTCGCTGCCACGGCATGAATACGACCTTTGCCCATCCCTCCTACCTCCATGCGCTCTGGCTGCTGCCCGTGCTCCTGCTGCTCCGCGTCTGGGCCGAAGGCAAAGGCTCACGCACGGCGGGTTCGATGGTCGCTGAGCGGTTGCGCGAGCTGCTGATCGTCAGCGCTTCGCCCGTGGTCGCGTGGGTTGTATTTGGGCTGCAATTGACGGCCCTCGCAGGCTTCGTCGTGGCCCTCGCGCAGCCGCGCTGGGGCGAGGAGAAGCGCGTGGTCGCTGAGAGTGGGCGCAATGTGATCATCGCCATCGACACGTCGAAATCGATGATGGCGGATGATGTGGCCCCGAACCGCTTGATGCGCGCCAAGCTGGCAGCCCAGGACTTGGTGGAGACGCTGAAGGAGCAACGCGTCGGGCTGATCGCCTTCGCAGGGCGCGCCTACTTGCAGGCTCCGTTGACGACCGATCACGCAGCCGTGGGTGAGAGTTTGCAGACCCTGGATTCATTCACCATTCCGCGTGGTGGCTCGGTGATCAGTGAGGCGCTGCGCGAGGCGCTGGACGCCTTTGGCAAGACCAAGGCACGCAATCATGGCTTGATCGTTTTCAGCGATGGTGGCGATAGTGATCCCGCGCTGGATGGCATGATTGCCAAGCTGAAGGAAAAGAATGTCATGGTCATCACCATAGGTGTGGGCACAGAGACAGGCGGCTTGATTCCTGACCCCGATCCTGAGCATCAAGGCGACTATGTGCGCGACCCAGACACGGGCGCACCGGTGCACTCCAAGCTGGAGGAAGCCGTGCTGCAAAAGATCGCCACGGACACGGGTGGTCGATACCTCAAGATGGGTGCGCAGAGCCTGAACAACAGTGTGGTGCTGCAAACGATCCAATCCCTGGAAACGTTGGAGACTGGCAATCGGGAGGAGAACAAACCGATTGAGCGCTTTTACTGGCCGCTGGGACTGGCTATTATTTCCCTCATGCTTGCTCTCCTGCTCCGCCCTGCGGCACGACTGCCGCGCCTGTCACCGGCACTCGCGTTGGTGCTGTTCGCTGCGTGCTTGATCACGCCTGCTCAGGCCGTGCTCAGTGAGAACCAAAGCATCACGGAAGCCCAGCGCGCCTACGATGAGCAGAACTACCAGCGCTCGCGCGATGTGTATGCGCGCTTGCTGGCTGACGAACCGCCGCCGGGCCGGGCGGAAGCCTTTGCCTATGGCCTGGGGGCTTCCTCGCACCAGCTCAAGGACTATGATCGCGCGGTCGATGCCTTCAGCCGCGCACTGCGCTCCACCGACAAAGGGTTGCAAGGGCGTGCGCATCGCAGCCTTGGCAACACGCTTTATGAGCAGGGCAGCAAGGCCTTGCAGCAGC
>CAXNNN010000367.1:0-4453 GCA_964203095.1 Verrucomicrobiaceae bacterium
AGGGTGTGTATGACGTGGTTTCTGGGGCCTCGCCAACGGGGGCTCCCCCCGCGCAAAAGACCAAGACGCAGACCAAGGAGGTCACGACCAGCACCGGCACGGGCGGCGCTCAAGTCATCACGGGTTACAACGTGATCAGCGGTCCCACGGGCACTGCGCCTACTTACGTGCCGATCTTTGCCACCGTGGGCCCTGAGGCGACCACGACCACGCAGACGGAAGTGGTGCCGTATGGGAAGAAGTATCTGCCGGTGCAGGAGTTCGAAGATGAGCGCCTGAGCTTGAACTGGGAGCTTGAGCATCAACTGGGTGGCTGGATTTTTACCGGAGGTGCGGCCTATAGTGAGGAGGCTGACTACAAGTCGATGGCGGGCACGGTGAAAGTGGGCCGCGAGTTCAATCACAAGGCGACGCTGCTCAGCCTGGGTGCATCGCTGGGGCATGACTGGGTCTTGCATGCGGAGGAAGATGAGTCCCGATGGGAGGACAAGGACATCGTTGAAGGGCAGCTAGGGCTCGTGCATGCGATCAATCCAAAGACGCTGCTGACGCTGACGGGCACACTTGGCTCCTCCGAAGGCTACCTGAACGATCAATACAAGTATGCCAGTGTGGATGATGAGATCGTGCGTGAGCAACGGCCTGATTCAAGGGACAAGCGGATCGCATTGGTCATGGTGAACCGGGCGGTGGACACCCTGAACGGCAGCGCGGAGCTGATGTATCGTTTCTACACGGATAGCTACGGTGTGGATGCCCAGACGGTGGGCTTCACCTGGTATCAGAAGCTGGGCAAGCGCTTCATCCTCGCACCCAGCCTGCGCTACTATGAACAATCGGCGGCGGACTTTTATGCGACGGAGTTCACGGGCGCTCCGAAGATCTACTCGTCCGACTACCGGCTGTCGAAACTGGCGACGCTGACCGCAGGGCTGAAGCTCATCTGGAAGGCGTATGACAAGTTCACCATCAGCCTCGCCTATGATCGCTACTCTATGTGGGGCCGGGACGGGGCGACTTCGAATGAAGCCTATCCCGATGCCAACGTGGTCACGCTGGGGTTCAAGCTATGGTATTGAAGCTGGACGAGCTCGCGCCCTTGGAATGGACCAAGGACGACTGGTGCAAGACGTACTTCCGTGCCATGGGCACGGGTTGCCAGATGATCTGGCGCTCGCCTTCGCGGAAGCAGGGCCTCGCTTTTCGCGATGCTGCGGTGACCTGGGTGGCTGAGTTCGAGGCCAAGTATTCGCGTTATCGTGACGACAGCATGATCAGTGCGATCAGCCGTGGGGCGGGCGAGCACTGGGTGCAGACGGATGCCGAGCTGGACAGCATTTTCGGGCTCTGTGACCACTGGCACTGGAGCACGGGGGGCGTGTTTGATCCCACGGCATTGCCGTTGGAGAAGCTGTGGGACTACAAGGCGGAGACACCGCGCATTCCGTCAGCGGAAGAGATCAAAGCGGCACAGGCGCTGGTCGGCTGGCAGCGGGTGGAGCGGAAGCCGGGCTCGGTCTATTTGCCTGATCGCGGCATGGCCATCGACCTGGGTGGCATCGGCAAGGAGTATGCGGTGGATCGTGTGATCGAGCAGTCGCGGCCTTTCGGCATCGTGGACATCCTTGTGGATTTTGGCCGCGATGTGCGGGGCGTGGGGCAGGCTCCGCAAGGTGGCCCGTGGAGTGTTGGGCTCGAAGATCCGAATGATCCCGGCACCTGCTGGGGGGGCGTGAAAATGAGCAACCGCGCGGTGACAACGTCGGGCGATTACCTGCGCGGCTTTCAGCATGAAGGCTGGCAGTATGGGCACATCGTTGATCCCCGCACTGGCAGGCCCGTGAGCAATGGCTGCCACTCAGCCACGGTGGTCGCACCGACCTGCACCGAGGCGGGCGTGCTCTCCACCGCCACGCTGATTCTGGGGCCGAGAGATGGATTGAAACTCATCGAGCGCAGCGGATTTTCCCAGGGCTGCGTGTGGCAGGCAGACAAGAGGCATGACACGTCGCGCTTCGCTGCTTACATTCTCTAAAACCGTATGAACACCGTCCGCCTTCTCTTGCTCGTCGTGCTAAGCTTGGTGCTGTGCCAGTGCACCCAGGTGATGCCCTGGCAGCGCGGCAAGCTGGCTGATTACACGATGCGGCCCGACCGTGATGTGCTGGCGCTGGCGCTGAACGAGCACCTGTTCTTTTCGCGCGAGGCCGCCAGCGGCGGGCGTGGGATCGGCGGCGGCGGCTGCGGCTGCAACTAGCGCTGGGGCGCGCGCAGCGCACGCCGCCTGATCACGTGGGCTTACTTTTGTGCGGTGTAGTCGAGGACAAGGACCTTGTCCAAGATTGGGCGCAGCAGCGCGCCGAAGGCCTTGTGGTCGGGGTGGGGGAGATAGACCTCCAGCCCAGCCTTGTCCTTAAAGGTGACGAAGAAGCAATGCGTGAAGCCTTCGTCTTTGCCCTCGGGGCTGAGATTGGTGCCCCACTCAAAGCCGGTGATGGTGTCGATCTTGGACGGCAGCGCCTTGAAGGCGGCCTCCACGGACTGAACCTGATCTGGGGTGGCGCTGTCTTTGAACTTGAACAGGACAACGTGGCGATAAACGCCCGCTTCTTCGGCAGTGGCTGGGGTAGACATGAGGGTGAGAATGGTGCAGGCCGCGAGGGCAGACAAGGAGAGAAGACGAGCAAGAGTCACGGTCACAAGTCCAGCTGTGAGCGCCTGGTAAAGCAAGCCGCATATCGACCGCCGCTGCCTTTTGTAATGGAGGGTAGCCAATTTCTAGGCATCAGAGCAGGATGACTAAGTGGGTATTGATCATGATGACATGCGGGTGGCTGTGCCAGTGCACCCAGGTGGGGCCGTTGCCACCGCCGATGTCCATTCAAGCAAAGCTCAGACTCTCGAACTGGGAGGAGCAGGGACTGGCCGCCTACTATGGAGAAGAGCGGCATGGACTGCTGACAGCCAGCGGCGAGGTGTTCAACATGAACGATTGGACCGCAGCGCACCCCACGCTGCCCTTTGGTGGATGTCGATGAGCTGCGCGACCTCGCCATGCGCTACCAGATTTTGTCCATTCCTTGCTTTGTCGCGATCAAGAACGGACGCGAGGTGGCCCGCGAAGTCGGCGCGATCTCCAAGGCTGACATGTGCCGGAGGCTGGGTTTGTGACACTTGCACGTTCAGTTTGCCTGCTTCCGCCAGGGCGGCTAGCTTCATCGCTTCCATCCCATGCTCATCCGCAAGCAAGCCTATGCCCGCGCCGGTCTGATCGGCAATCCGTCCGACGGTTACTTCGGCAAGACCATCTCGTTCATCATTCGCGACTTCCGCGCTGAGGTGGTCCTGTTTGAATCGCCCGAGCTGCATCTGGAGCTGAATGAGCGCGACGAATCCACCTTTGAGAGCATTGAGGAACTGGCGCGCAAGGTTCGCCAGTTCGGCTACTACGGCGGCATCCGCTTGCTGAAGGCCAGCGTGAAGCGCTTCTTCGAGTATTGCACCAAGCACGCCATCCCCCTGCACGGGCGGAATTTCACCCTGCGCTACAGCAGCAATATCCCGCCCCAGGTTGGCATGGCAGGGTCCAGCGCCATCATCACCGCCTGCTGGCGCGCCTTGATGGAGTTCTACACCGTGGAGATTCCGAAGCACCTGCTACCCAGCCTCGTGCTCAGCGTGGAGAATGACGAACTCGGCATCCCTGCTGGCCTGCAAGACCGCGTCATCCAGACCTACGAGGGCGTGGTGTTCATGGACTTCAATCGCGGTGCCATCGAGCGCCAAGGCTACGGCATGTATGAGGAGCTGGACCCCGCCTTGCTGCCGCCCGTTTACGTCGCCTACACCACGCAGCTCAGCGAGGGCACGGAGGTCTTCCACAATGACATCCGCGGCCGCTGGAACCGTGGCGAGCGGGAGATCGTCAGCGCCATGTATCAGTGGGCAAATCTCGCCCAGCGCGTACGCGACATGCTGATCGCTGGCGAGGGCATGAAGATCGGCCCCCTGCTCAATGAGAACTTCGACCTGCGCCGCCGCCTGTATAAGCTCAGCGCCGGGAACATCGACATGGTCGAGACCGCCCGCAGCGTCGGTGCCAGTGCCAAGTTCACCGGCAGCGGCGGAGCCATCGTCGGCACCTATGAAGGCGAGTCCATGTTCGCCGATCTGAAAGCCGCGCTGGAGCCCAAAGGCTACGCCGTGCTGAAGCCGCAGATTTTGCCGGTGGCGTAGCGCTGGCTTTCTGCCTGAATGCGCGCCTATGTTCGAACAGGCCTAGGGTTTGTGAAGGGCGGTCTTGGAGTGACGCCAGGCAACTCACATCTAAAATGATCTTGCGTGCCGATGAAAATCTCGCTGACATGCAGCGAGAAGAGGCAGCCAAGTTCACCAAGCTATTCCCAATGCCATCATCAATGAAACATCTTCTGAACTCGATTCTTTGCCTTGC
>CAXNNN010000368.1:0-4451 GCA_964203095.1 Verrucomicrobiaceae bacterium
ATATCAGCACCGGCTCCCTTCATTCATCGCCCACCTCGCGCTCACGAATGAGATCCGCCACGGCATCCTCACCGTCGCGTTTATGCTTGCGGCCCAGTTCACGCACCTGCCTCAAAAGCTCCGCGCGACTGGGCTCGGAAATCTTCACATGAATCGTCAGGCCATCTTTGTCAGCATTCCAGTCGAGCTGCGATCCAGGCCGCAGGTGAAGCTCCCGTGCCAAGGCAGCAGGCACAGCAGTGGTCAGGTCAGGGCCGAGAGTGGTTATCATGACGGGTCCAGTCTAAGTGAGCTCACGGCAAAAGGCGAGGGCCGAATGCAAGCCAAGAACGGCTAAGCACTTGCTGAGCAATGGCGTATTCGCGATTTGGGATGAACTCGTCCACGGAATGTATTTCTCGGGCTAACATTGTATCATCGGGCATTCGTGCCAGATTCGTTTTCATGCGATTTTGTCCGCAAAATACTTCAAAAACTGTGATCTATGACTTGAGTCATCGATTCTTGCATACATCACAGAGTAGCTCGGCTGGAGGCGTCCAAGCCATCCCATGATGTCCAGTGAAGTCATTCCCTCATCGACTGCAATGTAGGTGCGTGAGAATGCTGGCAAAATTTCGTCCGCGATCTCGTGGCGCTCGACCAATACTACGACTGTGTTTGGAGGATAAACTTTCTCGGATGGTTCTTCGAGATTGAACCAATAACTAGCATCGCCGACTGAAATTGATATGGGGTTAGTTGGGATCATGTTCATCTTATTTAGAGGAAACAAAAAAGAAGCTTGCCTTGGCGGGCTATTACTTTCCTTCGCGCAGACGCACCCAATGCAACGTTGTCATGTTGCCACTACCATCAGCAGCCAACGCAGCCTCAAGAAAGTAAAGATTGGTGGTATGATCCAAGGTAATGTCGGTATTCACTGTAACCGTGGAGGTTGATGCGGCTCCACTTTTCTGAACTGTTGCGAGTGTTGTGTCTGCGGAATTTATATCCCGCCGAATGATGCGCACCGTCACCGTTACGCCCGATACGGTCGTGGTGGCCTTAGCGACAAGTTCTGAAATATGCCTGACTGTGGTGGGGATCGGCTGATAGATAGAATCAGTGTTACGGCCCGAGGCTGGCAAAATAAAAGGCGCATAAATCCTGGATCGCAGTGAATCCACGAGAGAACCAACGCTGAACACCCTATAATAAACATCGGTCTCAGTAGGCGTGGCAACCAGAGAGTTAAGCGTTGCAGACATAGCCGTTGTGCTTCCATCGAGCTTGTTGATGGCCGATAGAATTGAGTCCGAAGCTGTTATAGTTCCCGTAGTTGAAACAAAACCCGTGAGCGACTTGCCTGTCACCGTCCCTGCTGAGATGCTCATAGCTCCTTGGGTTCCGGTAACATCACCCGCAAACGTCCCTGTTACAGTGCTCGCGGTGGTGGCCGTGCTTGCATTGCCATTCAGATTAGCGGTGATCGTTCCAGCGCTGAAATCTCCGGATGCATCGCGCTTCACGGTCGTGCTGGCCGTATTGGCACTTGTGGCTGCGTTGGCAAGGGTTGCGCCCGAGGCGACATCGGCAGCGTTGAGGCCGCCCACTGAGGCAACCACAGTAGCACTCTGGGTTCCGGTGATGTCTCCGACCAGAGCACCCATAAAATTGGTGGCGCTGCCAGCCGTTGTCGCCGTGCTAGCATTCCCTGTCACGTTCCCCGTCAACGGACCACTGAATGATCCGCTCACCGTGCCGCTGAACGTAGGTGAAGCGAGCGGGGCCTTGAGTGCGGTGTTACCGTCCAGCTTGTTGATCGCTGACAGCAGCGTGTCGCTGGCGGTGAGGGTGCCTGCACCCGACGAGTAGCCGGTGATGGCTTTGCCCAGGATCGTGCTGGATGCGATGCTGGTCGCGTCCTGTGTCCCCGTCACATCCCCTGCAAGCGGGCCTGTGAAGCCAACTGCACTGCCTGCGGTCGTGGCGGTGCTGGCGTTGCCATTCAACGCTGCCGTGATGGTGCCAGCGGTGAAGTTGCCACTGGCATCGCGAGCGACCAGTGCGCCAACGGTATTCAATGCGGTGGCATTGTTGGCGAGGGTGCTGCCTGCGGCGACACTGGCTGCTGAACTGCCACCCACGGTGACGACCTCAGTGCTGCCTTGGGTGCCCGTCACATCCCCTGCCAGCATTCCTGTGAAATTACCCGCACTGCCGGAGACATTCCCTGTCACGTTCCCCGTCAACGGACCGCTGAACGAGCCGCTCACGGTGCCGGTGAAGCTGGGCGAGGCGAGCGGGGCCTTGAGTGCGGTGTTGCCATCCAGCTTGTTGATGGCGGTGAGCAGGGTATCCGTTTCTCCCAAGGTGCCTGCGCTGGAGGAGAAGCCGGTGATGGCTTTGCCTGTGACCGTGGCGGCGGCGATGCTCGTTGCAGCTTGAGTGCCGGTCACATCGCCCGAGAGCGTGCCGGTGAAATTCGCAGCGCTGCCGGAGACATCACCCGTGACATTGCCTGTCAACGGACCCACGAACGCTCCGGTCACCGTGCCGGTGAAGCTCGGGGAGGCGAGCGGGGCTTTGAGCGCGGTGTTGCCATCCAGCTTGTTGATTGCCAAAAGCAACGTGTCGTCGGCGGTGAGGGTGCCTGCGCTGGAGGTGAAGCCAGTGATCGCCTTGCCCATGATGGTGCTGGCTGTGATGGCAGTGGCGGCTTGCGTGCCAGTCACATCGCCTGCAAGCGTGCCGGTGAAGCTGGGCGTGCTAGTGGCGGTGGTAGCATTACCATTCAACGCGGCGCTGATCGTGCCTGCGCTGAAGTTGCCATTCGCATCGCGCTTCACAAGGGTGCTAGCGGCGTTGGTGTCGGTGGCGGCATTCGCGAGGACCTCGGCCGTATGAACACTCTGTGCTGTCGAAGTTCCCACCAGCGAGACCACGGTGGCCCCTTGCGTGCCTGTGACATCGCCAACCAGCGCTTCCGTAAAGCTGGCGGCGCTACCGGTGACATTGCCCGTTACATTGCCCGTTACATTGCCCGTGAGCGGTCCACTGAACGTTCCTGACGTGGTGCCGCTGAGCGTTAGTCCCGAAGCCAGGTGGGAGCTATCCACCGCACCGGTGGCAATCTGGCCGCTGCTGATGATGGAATCGGTGAAGGCCAGCGTCTTCCGTGTGGGAGTCACCTCGTTGGTGGTGACAAACAGATGGGTGCCATCGAACTCCATACTGCCAAAGACAGGCGTTGTGAGGCTGGCACCGCTTTGGAGCTGGATCGGTGCCGCGCTGATGGTCCCCGCAGGGAAGGTGACGCTGCCGGTGAAGGTGGGCGAGGCCAGTGGGGCCTTGAGCGCGGTGTTGCCATCTAGCTTGTTGATCGCTGACAGCAACGTGTCGGCGGCGGTAAGGGTGCCTGCACCCGACGAGTAGCCGGTGATGGCCTTGCCCAGGATGGTGCTGGCGGCGATGGCGGTCGCGCCTTGCGTCCCCGTCACATCCCCAGCAAGCGTGCCAGTAAAGCTAGGCGTGCTGGTCGCCGTGGTGGCATTCCCACTGAGCGCCGCTGTGATCGTGCCCGCGCTGAAGTTCCCGCTGGCATCGCGTGCGACCAGAGCGCTGGCGGTGTTGGCGCTGGTAGCAGTATTCGCCAACGTGGTCCCCGTGGCGACATCGGCCGCGCTGAGGCCGCCCACCGTGGCAATCACTGTGGCGCTCTGCGTTCCGGTGATGTCTCCCGCAAGTGCTCCCGTGAAACTGCCCGCGCTACCGGAGACATTTCCCGTCACGTTTCCCGTCAACGGACCGCTGAACGATCCGCTCACGGTGCCGGTGAAGGTGGGCGAGGCCAGTGGGGCCTTGAGCGCGGTGTTGCCATCTAGCTTGTTGATCGCCGAAAGCAGCGTGTCGGTGGCGTTGAGGGTGCCTGCACCCGACGAGTAGCCGGTGATGGCCTTGCCCAGGATGGTGCTGGCGGCGATGGCGGTCGCGCCTTGCGTCCCCGTCACATCCCCTGCAAGCGTGCCCGTAAAGCTAGGCGTGCTGGTCGCTGTGGTGGCATTCCCACTGAGCGCTGCTGTGATCGTGCCTGCGCTGAAGTTCCCGCTCGCATCGCGTGCGACGAGGGCACCGGCGGTGTTGGCACTGGTGGCGGTGCTGCCGAGGGTGACGGCACCCGTGCTGGCATCCACGGTGATGCCGCCACCGCCGGTGAGGCTGAGCACGCCTGCGTTGGCCAAGCTAACCGTGCCGCCGAGCGATACCGGGCCGCCACCGCTGAGACCAGTGCCTGCTGTCACGGTCAGGCCAGAGTTGGCGAGCTGGGCGTTGCCCACAGCTCCATCGGCGAGGTTTCCGGTCTGGACGACGCCCGGCGCGAGCTTGGCAGAAGTCACGGCCCCATCCGCGATTTTCGAGGTGGTGATGGCTGAGTCGGCGACCTTCGCCGTGGTGATCGCGCCATCGAT
>CAXNNN010000369.1:0-4430 GCA_964203095.1 Verrucomicrobiaceae bacterium
TGGGGGAGTCTTGTTGAATCAACTATCTTGCAAAGGCACCGAGATCAAGTGCGCCATCGGAACTGAAATGCCCCTCCAGATCAATCACGGGCGCGATCTCCCAAGAGCCACCTGCATGCCTCGCGGGGCTCTTTTCACCAAGATGGAAGTCACCCTTGGCCATGTCTTTGAAGCGTGGATCGGCGATGATGGCATTCTCCCCAGGCACGTTCTCACCGTTGCCGCTCCAGAAGAGATTGTGGGAGACGAGCACGTCATGGAAGTCACCGTTCACGCGGTTGAGCGGCTTGTCCTTCGGGACCACGAGGATGTTGTTGAGCACCCGCACATGGCCATACAGCGTGACGGAAAGTTGCTCGTAATCCATGACAGTGTTGTTGTTGGCACTGGTGTTGTTGATGAAATCGACAAGATTGTCTCCGCAGTGGGGAGACAATTGGAGCGGGAGTTTGGCCGGGGATTTGGCGATAAGAACCTGCGCCGGATGATCCAATTTGCCGAGGTGTTCCCGGAGCGGAAGATTGTCGTATCACTGATACGACAATTGAGCTGGACCCACTTCATCGCGCTGATCCCGCTGAGCAAGCCACTACAGCGCGACTTCTACGCGGAGATGTGCCGGGTGGAACGCTGGAGCGTGAGTGCACTGCGCGAGAAGATCGGCGGGATGCTCTACGAGCGCACTGCGCTTTCCAAAAAGCCTGCCAAGCTGGCGGAGCAGGAACTGAAGGCACTGCGGGATGAGGACAAGCTGACGCCCGACCTGGTGTTCCGCGATCCCTACTTCCTCGATTTTCTGGGGCTGAGGGACACCTACGCGGAGAAGGATCTGGAGGCGGCGATCCTGCGGGAGATGGAGTCCTTCATCCTGGAGCTGGGCGTGGGCTTCGCCTTTCTGGAACGGCAGAAGCGGGTGACGGTGGATGGAGTGGATCATTACCTGGACCTGCTCTTTTATCACCGCAACCTGCGGCGACTGGTGGCGGTGGAGCTGAAGCTGGCAGACTTCAAACCGGGGGACAAAGGCCAGATGGAACTCTACCTCGGCTGGCTGAACCGCTACGAGCGCAAGGAAGGCGAAGAAGCCCCCATCGGCCTGATCCTTTGCGCTGGGAAACGTCAGGAAACCATCGAACTGCTAAATCTGGAGCGCAGCGGCATCCAAGTCTCCAGCTACTGGACTGAAGCCCTGCCGAAAGCAGAAATGGAACGTAAACTGCACGAAGCCGTCGCGCTGGCCCGTGCCCGACTGAAACTCGACGCTCCCTGATCATGGCGAAAAAGAAGAAAGCTCCCGAGCTTACCTTTCAGCAACACATCGCGGATTACCTGATCCGCGTGCATCGCTATGGCGTGCTGGAGCAGTCCGACATCACCGATACGGAGCACTGCATCGCCGAAGATCAGCTCTGGGCCTTTCTGAAAGCCACGCAGACGGACACGCTGAAGAAGCTGACCGACGACGACGGCACGGATGTGCGGGAGGAAGTTTTCAAAGCGCTGCGCAAGGCACTGGAGCACACGCCGCTGTGGTTGCTCTTCCGGCAGGGCTTGCCAGTGCGTGGGCTTACGTTTCAGCTCTACTATGCCAAGCCCCGCTCCGCTGAAAGCGCGGGTGCCAAGGGCTATGCCGAGAATCGCATCACCTTCCGACCGCACTTTTATTTTGGTCTGGCGAACCACGAGATTGATTTCGTCTTCTACCTCAACGGCCTGCCCATCGTGGCGCTGGAGCTGAAGCATGAGGCGAATCAGAACGTGGAGCACGCCGTGGCGCAGTTTGTGGCGCGCGACCACAGGCACAAGATCTTCCAGCATCCCTTTCTGTATCTGGCGGCAGACACCTCTGAGGCAAAGGCAGCCACCGATCCGCGTAAGGAGCAGAATTTCCGCGCCCACAACATGGGCCTGACCAACACGCCCACGAATAAGGACGAGTATCCGGTGGAGTTTCTTTACCGGGAGGTGCTGTCGCGTGAGCAGTTGCTGGAGGCACTGTCGTTCTTCCTCGTCCGCGTGCCCGAGCGTGAAGCGGAGGATGACAAGCCTGCGCGTGCGGCCAGCACGATCTTCCCGCGCTTTCACCAAAGCCGTCTGGTGCGGCGGGTGGCGGAAGACGTCACGGCGCACTTCGTCACAGCGGGGGACATCGGCAAAAAGTATCTGGCCGACCATTCCGCCGGCAGCGGCAAGACCCTCTCCATCTGCTGGCTGGCCGACCGCCTGCACAGCCTCTACAAGCCCGGCACGAACGAGAAGCTGGTGGATATCACCTTCATCCTCACGGACCGCAAATCCCTCGACACGAACATCCGCGAGGACATGGACAAGTTCACCCATCTCAAGGATGTGGTGGGCATCGCGAAGCATTCCGGCGACCTGCCGCGCTTCCTCCAGCAGCGGCGGTCCATCATCGTGACCACGCAGCAGAAGCTGGCCTATGTGCTGGACGAACTGCAAAAGAACCCGGAGCTGAAAAAGCTGCGCGTGGCCTTCCTCATCGATGAAGCGCATCGCTCCCAGGAAGGCCAAATGGGCGCAGCCATCCGCCTGCCCTTCCGCAAAGAGGGCGAGCCGGATGATGAAGCACCCGAGGAAGATCCCGAAGAGAAGCTGGCGAAGGTGATCCGCGAGCATGATCTGAATCAACTGTTCATCGCCTTCACGGCCACGCCTTCCCCGGCCACGCCTTCCCCGGCCACGGTGGACCTGTTTGGCAATGCCTTTGACAGCTACACGGAGGCGGAGGCCATCGCCGAGGGGTATATCGTGGATGTGGCGGCGAGCATCATTTCCTACAAGACGCTCTACAACCTGCACTGCCCCATCGTGCCGAAGCCGGACGAGGAGAAGCTTTACCCCAAAGGCGTGGTGTCCAAGGCGCTGCAAAACATGGCTTTCCAGGATGACGGACTGATCCAATACAAGGCCGAGGTGATGCTGCGCATCTTCGAGAAGGATGTGATGCAGCTGATCGGTGGACGTGCCAAGGCGATGATCGTCACCTCATCTCGCGTGGCCGGGCTGCGGTATTTCAACATCATCAAAGAGAAGCTCAAGGAGCGGGGAGCCGACTACAAGGTGCTGTATGCCTTCTCTGACTTCGTCCACCCGGACACGAATGCGGCCATCAGCGAGCACGCGGTGAATGAGCTGCAAAGTGGTGAGCTGATCGAGAACCGCTTCGAAGGCGATGACTACCGGATCATGGTGGTGGCGAACAAGTTCCAGACGGGCTTCGACCAGCCTTTGCTCGCGGGCATGTTCCTCGACAAGCCGGTGGCGGATCGCAATGCCGTGCAGACAGTCTCACGGCTGAATCGCTGTCACTACGGCAAGAAGACGGTGGTGGTGGTGGACTTCACCAACAACGCCACGCAGATCCTCAAAGCCTTTGCCAAGTATCGCAAAGGCACGCCCTTCAAGCAGGAAGAGCCGGGCCAAGAAACCTGCACGAAGCTCTATGACGAGATCCTCTCAGCAGGCGTCTTCACCCAGAAGGACGCCACCGATCTGGCTGCGCTGATCAAGGGCGGGACGGATGCACAGTTGCAGTTCCAAGTAAATGCACTGCGGACGCGCTTTCAGGCGAGGCTCGGCGATTGGGAAGAGCGCAAGGCCTTCGTTTATCTGATGGCCCGCTTCGTGAAGAGCTATCATTTGGGGATGTCCGCTGATTCGTTAAAACCATCATGCGGATGGTGGGGTGATTTTCGTTTGGTTTCGTGCTGATGCAAGACGCTTGCGACGCGGTTCATGCGCCGCACCGCTTCGAGCGGCTGCTTCGACTCCGCCTCCATCAACGAGGTGCGCAGTTCATCCAAGAAAGCCGCACGCTCAGCGGTCTGAGGCTGGTCCGCCTTCTTCGGCGGCATTTCCTCCTTCAGCACTCGATCAAACAACAACACGAGGCGATTCAATTGATCGCGGTCCGGCTTCGCCACGGAAAGCTGATCCACGCGCAGATTACCCTTCTGCACATCTGCGTCGTGGCACTCCGCGCAGCGTTGATCCATGAACTTGCGGGCGGCGGGAGTGAAGTCTGCGGCATGGAGCGAGACCTGCGGCACCGCCAACAGGGTGGCGAGGAGGAGCACGAGAAGGTGTTTCATGGATGCCTTTAAATGCAGGCAGGCAGGAGAATGAATGGAAGCCATTCCTCTGCCCTGAATCTCCTGCCTGACCTTGTGTGTCTACGACTACGCGAGAATCTCCTTCACCACCTCGCCATAGACATCGGTGATGCGGAAGTCGCGACCGAGGTGGCGAGAGGTGAGCTTAAGGTGATCGATCCCGAGCAGATGCAGCATGGTGGCGTGCAGATCGTGGACGTGGACTTTGCCGTTGATGGCGCGATAGCCCATGTCGTCGGTGTCGCCGTAGGTGAGGCCACCTTTGACGCCGCCCCCGGCCATCCATGAGCAGAAGCT
>CAXNNN010000370.1:0-4419 GCA_964203095.1 Verrucomicrobiaceae bacterium
CAAGGCAAGGCCTCGCTAGGCGTCGCAGGCGCATTGGGTCGGAGCCGCATGGTCGGCAGTTGATCGACGGGCAATGGCAGGCCCAGAGTGATCGACGCAGGCCGGTAGAGCGCGGCGAGAAAGCGCTGCGCCGAGGTCTCATCGAGTAAGGTGCTCTCCCAGATCGCCTGATACTCGCGCGACCATCCTTTGGCATACATGCCGGTGATGGTGCCCAGCGCGAGCACTGCTGCTGCGACATGAAACCAAGCCACTAAGCGCCAGCGGCGGTGCGCATTGATCCACGGCCGAGCCAGCGCACGAAAGCGGGTCTGCACAGCTGTTGCGACGCTGACACTGCGCCGTGGCCAGAGCAACCAATCGGGCAGGGGAGCCTCAGTTCGTTTGGCTTTGAACTCCTTCAGCAAGCTGAGGCAGACGATCACCGCATTCCACACCAAGAGGCTAAGCAAGGGCAGGGAGAGCAGATTGATCAGGCGGTCATGACCCGGATACGTGAGGGCATAACCGCAGCCGAAGGCGAGTGCCCAGCCAAGGCACGCGGGTAGATGCCACGCCGCAACCCTGGGCAACTGCTCGTCATCGACTCGGCCATGGATCTCCAGCCACGCGATGCGCTCGAGTTCGGTCTTCGTCATCTGATCCGCTTCAGCACGGCGAGCCAATGACAATACCTCGCCCGCTGGATCGCCTTCCTCTAGCGCACGCCAGCGCAGCAGTCGCAGTTGATCGGGCCAGTCCATGGTTGGTTGGGTCAGCCGTGGCGGAAGCGCACGTCTTTGATCTTGTTTCCACCCATCGCCTCGTTCAGCCGACGCAGCAGCGCGGGCTTCTCCATCGTCATGGCATGGTGCACGGAGGACTGGGACACACGCACCGTGAGCACGCCCTTGGCAAATGCATCTGGTGTGGCATGTCGCGAGATGAAGTCCCCAGCGGCCACTTTCCAAGCGGAGACGACTTCTTCCAATCGAAGCTGATCGGTGAGGCCCAGATCCTTGAGCACCTTCTCCAGCACGTCGCTGGCTTGCCGCGCAGGCAGATCAATGAGCGGCCCGTCCGCCACGCCACGCCACTGGGTCACCATGCGGTGCTTCATGCGCTGGTGCTTGGTGGCTCGGCGGGGATCAGGCATCGGGTGGAAGAGTGTTTGGTGCTAAGTGCTCGGTTCTTAGTTAGTTGGGGAGATGGCTTGAAAGGAATTTGCCGGAAGTGTGTTATCGCACAAGTGCTCATCGCCGCCGTCGGCTGTTCCTTGTTCCATGCCATCAATGAAGCACCAACCACTAAACACTGATTTCTTCCCATGCGCATCCTCGCACTCTCCTTGCTTTTGATCACCACGGCTCTGCAAGCCGCATCTCCGAACATCGTCGTCTTCTTCATTGATGACATGGGCTATGCGGACATTGGTCCGTTTGGAGCGAAGGGCTACTCGACGCCGAACCTCGACAAGATGGCAGAGCAGGGGACCAAGTTCACGAACTTCCACGTGGCGCAGCCAGTGTGTTCGGCTTCGCGTGCGGCGCTGCTGACGGGTTGTTATCCCAACCGCATTGGCATTCATGGTGCCTTATCCCCGAAGGCTAGTCACGGGATTGCCGATGGCGAGATGACGATGGCTGAGGTGGTGAAGCAGAAGGGCTATGCGACCTGCGCCGTGGGCAAGTGGCACCTGGGCCACCTGCCGCAGTTCCTGCCCACGCGACATGGCTTCGACGAGTATTTCGGCCTGCCTTATTCCAATGACATGTGGCCTTTCCATCCGCAGGCGAAAAAGGGTTCGTATCCGCCGCTGCCACTGATCGAGAACGAAAAGGTGATCGATGCCGAGGTGACTGCCGAGGACCAGAATGAACTGACGACGCGCTACACACAGCACGCCGTGGACTTCATCCAGCGCAGTAAGGACAAGCCTTTCTTCCTTTATCTGGCCCACAGCATGTGCCATGTGCCGCTGTTTGTGAGCGACAAGTTCCGAGGCAAGTCTGGCGCAGGTTTGTTTGGCGATGTCATCATGGAGATCGACTGGTCGGTGGGTGAGGTCATGAACACGCTGAAGCAACAAGGCGTCATCGGTAACACGCTGGTCATCTTCACTTCCGACAACGGTCCGTGGCTGAGCTATGGCGATCATGCAGGCTCCGCGACTCCGCTCAAAGAGGGCAAGGGCACGTGCTGGGAAGGCGGCGTGCGTGTGCCCTGTGTCATGCAGTGGCCGGGCAAGATACCCGCAGCGAAGACAAATGACGCCATGCTGATGACGATTGATCTTCTGCCCACGGTGGCAGGCTTGGTCGGAGCGAAGCTCCCCGATCACGACATTGATGGTCGGGATGTCTGGCCGCTGCTCAGTGGTCAAAATGGGGCGAAGAATCCCCACGATCACTACTTCTTCTGGTATGAGAACAATCAGTTGCAAGCTGTGACCACGGGCGATGGTGCCTGGAAGCTGTTGCTTCCGCACGACTATCGCACCATGGGCGACCAATCCAAGGCGACCGGTGGCACGCCTGGCAACTATCAAAAAGTGGTGGTCAAAAGCCCTGAGTTGTTTCATGTGCAGGGCGACATCGGTGAAGGTGTAAACGTGGCGGCAGCACACCCGGACATGCTAGCCAGTCTGCAGGCAGCAGCGCAGGGGGCCCGCTTCATGTTGGGCGACTCATTGACCAAAGTGAAAGGCAGTGCGCAGCGCTTGCCAGGACAAGCCCCGTGAGGCTATATCCGTGAAACGAAGGGTTGCTTAATATTCCACAGGCTGTCTGGTGTTTTTATGATGCCGCACCAGAAAGGCCTGTTCTGAGTAGTTCTCCTTTACCGCAGCGCATCGCCTTTCTGGGCGATTACTTGCCGCGGCTCTGTGGCATCGCGACCTTCACTCATGACCTATGCGAATCCATCGCTGCAGAAGCAGTAGGCACCGAGTGCTTCGTTGGAGCCGTCAATGATCGACTGGAAGGCTACGACTACCCGCCAAGAGTCCGGTTTGAGTTGTTAGAGAAAGACCCCGACTCGTATCGAAGAGCGGCCGACTTCCTGAACTTCAACAATGCGGACGTTCTATGTGTGCAGCATGAGTTTGGCATTTACGGTGGTCCTGCCGGCAGTCACTTGCTGGCCTTGCTGAAAGAGGTGCGGATGCCCGTGGTGACCACCTTGCATACTGTGCTGCACCAGCCGAATGCGGCGCAACGAAAGGTGATGGACGAACTCTCCCGCCGTAGCGATCGTGTGGTGGTGATGGCCCAAAAGGGGGCTGAGATTCTGCGGGAGGTGTATGCGGTGCCCGATGCCAAGATCGACGTCATCGCGCATGGCATTCCTGATGTACCGTTTGCAGCTTCCAGCGTTTTCAAGGCGCAGTTCGGTGTCGAAGGTCGCAAGGTGCTCATGACCTTTGGCTTGCTCGGGCCAGGCAAGGGCATAGAACACGTGATTGAAGCCTTGCCGGAGATCGTTCGGCAGCACCCGAACGTGGTCTATCTGGTGCTGGGGGCGACGCATCCGCATCTCATCGCGCGGGAAGGCGAACGCTATCGCTTGAGCCTCGAACGACTAGCCGAGGATCGCGGCGTGAGGGAGCACGTCATTTTCTACAATCGCTTCGTGTCGCAGGATGACTTGAAGGAGTTCATTGGGGCGACCGACATCTACATCACGCCCTATTTGAATGAGGCGCAGATTACCTCTGGCACATTGGCGTATGTTTTTGGTGCCGGGAAGGCGGTGGTCTCCACGCCCTACTGGCACGCCCAGGAGTTGCTCGCCGACGATCTAGGTATCCTGGTGCCGTTCCGAGACTCCGCAGCCATCGCGGAAGGCGTGTGCACTTTCCTTAAAAACCCTCAGCGGCTTGAGAAAACGCGCGAGCATGCCTACGAGCTGGGGCGTCAGATGCTTTGGCCAGTGGTGGCCAAGCGTTATCTCGAGTCCTTCCAACATGCGCGCGCGGACAGGAAAGCTACGTCCCGCACGGCCTTTGCAGGTTGGACGCTGGCGGGTCGCCCTTACGATCTGCCACCGCTGCGGCTCGACCACATCGTGCGCATGAGCGATGGTACGGGTATTTTTCAGCACGCGATTTACAACGTGCCGGACTATCACCACGGCTACTGCACGGACGACAACGCGCGGGCCTTCATCTTGTGCAATCTGCTGGATGAACTGCGAGGGGAATCAACTGGGCAGAACCTGGACGGTCTAGCGTCGAGCTATCTCGCGTTTCTCGCCTCAGCGCAGAATCGTGAGACGGGGCGCTTCCGTAACTTCATGAGCCATAGCCGTGTCTGGTTGGAGGAAGCCGGTAGTGAAGACAGCCACGGTCGTGCGCTTTGGGCCTTGGGCACCGGCGCGGCGCGGTCACGGGATGAAGGGCGGCGCAAGCTCTCGGCCTACCTGTTCGAGCACGGGCTTGCC
>CAXNNN010000371.1:0-4399 GCA_964203095.1 Verrucomicrobiaceae bacterium
GCTGTAACTGGCGGAGCGCATGCTGATGCTGTCTGGCCTCGGCTAAGGGCAGACTGGGGTCGAGGTCGAGCTGGTCGAGGGGGGTGTCCCGCGTGCAGCCGGGACCGGGGGCGATCACCCAGGTCTTCAGGCTACGCTGCTGGGCGTAAAGGAACTGATACTGGGTGTAGGAGTAGCGCGGCGTCTCGGCGGGAAGCACCTGGGTGGCGGGGGCGAGATTCACCGGCTCTGCCCCATAAGCGACCCCAGGGATGTGGATGAGCGCATCGCAGGAATCAATCTGCAGGCGTAGCCAAGCGCGGAGTTCGCCATCCGCAGCGGGCCAGTCAGCCATGCTGACGGACTGGTAACCGAGGTTGCGAGCAACTTGGGCGATCTGCTGATGGAGGGTCTTGAACTCGGAGTCGATAGTCGAGATGAATAGCCGGAGCAGCGGTGCGGGCGACGTTTCAGCGTGCATCATTGACACGATGATACGCTGAATGACCTTCGCCTACAAGCCTTAAGAACAAAAATCGTCATTCACACCTGATTCCCCTTTGCCATACGATGGCACACCATGGCCGAACAGGTGACACGGAGGTGTGCAGTGCGGTGGCGTGCGCTTAGGCAGCCGTGGCCCGCGCTCACACCTTCGGCTCCCACCCATCCCGATACGTGCGGCCCCAGTAGAGCTTCACCGCCTCGTCATCGCCCACGATCTTCTTCGTTGTCGGATCAAAATGGATCGTGCGCCCGGAGCGATAGGCGATGTTGCCCAGGTGGCAGAGCAGCGTGCTTTTCTGGCCTTCCTCGATCTCCGAGTTCGGCTTGGCCAGGCCGCGCACCGCATCCAGGAAGTTTTGGAAGTGCAGCGCATCCGTGGCGGGGGCGGTCTGCTTCTCCACCTCCTTGCCCTTCATGTCATAGACGTTGTAGCCGTTGCCAGTGCTGATCGCCAGGCTGCCACCCTCGCCGTAGAACTCCACAAAGGCGGGCTTGTCGAAGGCACGCGGATTGCAACTGCTGCCATCCCACGCGGCCCCACAATGGCCGAAGTCATAGGCCGCCACGAAGCTGTCCGGTGTCTCCTGCTCGTCCTTGAAATGATAACGCCCTCCCGTGCATGACACCTTCAGCGCATAGTCCACGCCCAGGCCCCATCGCACGATGTCGATACCGTGCGGACCATTGTTCGCCAACTCGCCACCGCCCCAGTGCCATTTCCAGTGCCAATCGTAGTGGACATACTTCGCCACATCGTCGCGCAAGGGCGCAGGTCCTTGCCACATTTCCAGATCGACATGCGCCGCCGGCTTCAGCGCGCCAATGCCCGTCTCTTTGCGCGAGTTCGTATAGGCGCTGCGCGCATACGCCACCTTTCCAATGACACCCGCCTTCAGCTTCTGCACTGCTTCCGCGATCAGCGGATAGCTGCGGCGCTGATTGCCCATCATCACCACGCGCCCATGCTTGCGCGCGGCCTGCACCATCAATTCCGCCTCGTGCGCGTTGTGACTGCCCGGCTTCTCCACATACACATGCTTGCCAGCCGCACAGGCCAGGATCGTGGCCGGTGCGTGCCAGTGATTTGGCAGGGCGAAGGTGATAGCGTCCACCGTCTTGTCCTCCAGGATCTTGCGAAAGTCGGACTCCGTCTGCGGGGCCTTGCCCTGCTTGTCCGCCACCATCTGCACGCCCTTGGACAAGCGGCTCTCGTCTATCTCGCACAGATACGCAATCTCCGCGTCGGGGCACTTCAGCAGCGCCGCCACATGCCCCATCCCCCGCCCCAGACCGCACACGGCGATCCGCACTTTGTTGTTAACTTGGTCAGCCGCCCGCAAGGTCGAGATCGCGGCAGCCGAAAGGGCAGTGGTGGTGAAATGGCGACGGTTCATGGTGGAGTTGGAACGTGGATACCAACGCTGCCACCAGGGACCTCCTCGCGGCAGAGTTCACTCTCTCGCCGTCCAAGCAAACGTCACCGGCTTGTCGATGTCTGGATGCAAGCTATGGAAGACCGGGCAGCCCAAGGCGGAGGCCTCCAGCAGGGCGCAATCTGGGTGATCAGCGGGCAGTGGCACTTCGACGGTGACAGGCAGGCGCACGATGCGGCGTGGGGGGTCGGCGCTCATGTGCTTTTCCACACGAATGGTCATGCCACGCAAGTCGATCTGCTTTCGCTTCGCAACGATGCCCATGATGGTCGCCATGCAAGTGCCCAGGGCGGTGGCGACGAGATCGGTGGGCGAGAAGCTCTCGCCTCGGCCCTGGTTATCGACCGGCGCGTCGGTGATCAGTTCGGTCTGTGAGGGGCCATGCACGGCGTGGGTGCGGAGGTCGCCTTGATAGTCGATGTGGATTTCAATCATGGTTGAGTGGTGTTGGGTTTCGGAGCCAGAGGAATGCCGAAGTGTGAGCGGAACCAAAGGGGCAAGACATCGGTCAACGCATCGACAAATCTCGCGCGGTTCGAGGGCGTGTCGCGCACGCCCACCCAGGGACACTCGATCTGCAAGGCGCTGATGGTGCCAACCCGACGACTGCCATGCACGTCCGTATTGAACCCGCCCCGGAAATACAATTCGCCTGGCTTTGGCGCTGGAACCGCAGGACTCGGCACACTAGCGAAACCCCGCTGCTGTAACAATGCCCCCAGGCTGCAAGGCCCGCGCAGAAGCTCCACAAAACTGGCAGGCGAGCGGTGGTCGAGTTCACGAATGCTCGACTGGCGTGCAATGAGCGTCTGCTTTTCCAGTGCTACATCGCTAAGGCTTAGCTTGTCCGGCCCGATCATGTAGCCGAGTTCCACCCGCGCTTCTTTGTGCCGCTGGCCATGCAGGTCAATATAGAGCCCAGTGCCGAACTGGTGCTTCACCATTGCCTTGGCCTTGCCAACGAAGCCATGCCAATCATGCCACGCCTGCTCAGCACCAGGACTGCCCTGGGCCGCCTCCACGATCTCGCGGTTCGAATCCACTTTGGAGCGATGCAGCAGGCAGAAGACCATGTGTGGCGTGGCTCCCCGCTTTTTCTCAAAGCTCGCATGAATCATGCGCGCCAATTCCTGAGTGTTCGAGTCCTGATCGACCACCCCATAGCTGCGCGTGGCAAGGTCCTTCGGCTGCAAATACCCGCCGTGGGGGGCCCCAATGATCAAGGGCAGCGTGCCTGCCTGATACTCAATGAAGCCGCGCTGTCCAAACTCCACAGGTGATTCCGCTAACACCTGGCAGACGAGAAAAGAAAAGACGACGAGGAGGCGGTGCATCATTCTGATGAAGCCAAGGTAGCCAGCCAAATGCAAGGCTGAACTACAGCCGCGCATCACCGCAGAGAATGAGCCAGCCCTTGCCTTCAATGCCGGCAATCTGCACCCCTGCTCCACTAAGCTGTGGAGTGGATGCGCCATCCGGGAAGCACAAACGCAGCGTCACCGGCACATCCTTCCACTGCCCTTGCTCCAACTGTTGCACGAGGGTGGCGAGTTGTGGATCGTTGCGATCAAAGTAGCCAAGCACGGTGCCCGACTCTGCCGGGTGCCGCAGTTCCAACCACTCGCTTTTACCAGTGGACATGGATGGAGCCGTGGCAGGCTTGGAAGCAATGACGCGCAGCAGCTTGGGCTCCACCGGCTTCATGCGCAGGAAGTCGGACCATGCGACTTCGCCATAGCGCACGAAGCACTCCCAATCGACGAGGTAACGACCGTCATCGGTTTCTTCCACGATGACATTGGTGGGTTTTGCATCCTCGAACAAAGCCTGCACATAGCCAAAACGGTAGCCCGGCTCATCCACGCGGACCATACGACCCACGCCTCGCCATCTCAGGGCGGGCATCGGCTCCCGGCTGTAATAGCTCATCATCAGTGGCTTCACACGTTCCATATCCCGCACTAACGGCAGTCGCTCGTCAGGGGATTCTGCCTTGAAAAAGCTTTCCAAGGCCTGGGAAATCATCTCGCGCTTGGAGTCGATGTTCTCAATGCCTGCGACCACTGGCTCCGCTTGGGGAAGGTCGCTCAGCGAGACCGCCGTTGCGGCAGGCACCGGCTCCATTGGCTTAGTTTTGTTGGCGGCGTTCAGCAGCGCAGTATCCGACTTGGCCACACCCGACCAGGTGGGATTGGGTTGCTCCTGGTGAAAGGAGGCAGCCACGTATTCCTCGTCGACCATAGGTGGCCGCATGACCTGCTGGCTGATCACCACGATGACCGCAGCAATAATGCCGACGACCGCGCCGCAGCCAACCAAGAGGGTAATGCGATTCCAAAATTCCTCCGCACGTCGTGCTCGGGAACCTCTGCCTCGGGGTACTTGGTCTGGCATGTCGGTCTGAGTGGAGCCGAAGGCGGGAATTGAACCCGCGACCCACGCATTACGAATGCGTTGCTCTACCCCTGAGCTACTTCGGC
>CAXNNN010000372.1:0-4387 GCA_964203095.1 Verrucomicrobiaceae bacterium
ATTGTAGGCAGCCGACTGGAAGCCATCGCTCAGGGCACCGTAGAGAACGATGTCGCCTGCTGCCCGCAGCGTGAGCACGCCAGGAGCAAGGTCCGGGCCGAAGCGGAAGCTGCTCAGGTCCCAGTTGGTCACGGCACCGCTGCTAGCACCCAGCGTGAGATCGCCCGTGGTATTGATCAGCTCCGCACCGACCCGCACGGTGAAGACAGAGGCAAGGCCAGCATTGCTCGCCAGTAGGTTGGTCTCAATGGCCGCTGCATTTGCGCCAAAAGTGGTGCCGTTGGCCTGCACGCTGTTCTGCACGGCAGTGGTGATCAGGCCGCTGCCGGTCAGGTTGTAAACGGCAAAGCCCTCCGCAATAATGGAGGATGCACCCGTGATCGTGCTGTTGACCGGATTCATCAGCACATTGGTCCCGCCACCACTCTGCGGGGCACGCAGGTGCAAGGTGCCGGAGAAGTCACCGAGGGAAGCGGTCTCTGCCACATCCAGACGAATCTGTGAGCCCGTGGCTAGGTCGAGCACACCGCCGCCGTTGCCGCGAGTCTCCAGCGTGATCGATCCGCCTTTGCCCGCCGCATTGTAAACATCCGCCGAGGCATCCAGCATGGCCGTGTTGGCGAGCGAGAGGCCATTGAAAGCAGCCAGTTCGATGTTGCCGCCCGTGGTGCCTGAAACATCCACGGTGCCAGTGACCTGGATCGCTCCGGCGTCGGCAGACAAGCGGAAGTCACGTGCGGTGGTGGTGCCGTTCAGTAGCACGTTGCCGGTGCGCACGCGGAAGGCTAAGGCATTATTGAAACCTGCTGTATTCACCGTGGTGGTCAGGGCTGTCAGCGTGGGCAGCGACAGCACATCCAAAGCAAAGGAGCCGCCCAGGCCGCCTGTGCCAGCCTGGCCGAGCAGTGATCCATTGAGCAAGAGGCTGCCGTTCGGCACGCTGAGAGACACGCTCCCTGCGTCGCCGCCGTCACTGGCCGCGCTAACGTCGATCATGCTGTCCGCACCCAGGGTGAGGTTCCCAGTCGCTGCGCTCAGCAAGACACGCCCGCCGTCGGTGTAGCGGGTCATGTCATACATAGTCTGCGTGGTGCCTGCGACATCGATCAGGCCGTCTACCGTGAGCGCGCCTGCGGTGGCCGCTACATTCACCACGCCACTGGGCAGGATGATGTCGGAGCCCAGCGTGACACTGGTGCCGCTGAGGCTGATACTGGTGCCGAGCGCAGCCTGTTCGCGAGCGTAGGTGACGCCCGGCACGCTATTCAAAGTGAGCGTGCCACCTGCGGTGATGCTCTGAGTGGAAGCGCTTTCGGTGGATACGATGAAGGGCACGTTGCCCGTGATGTTGCCCGCCATCAATAGGCTGCCGTTACCGCTGAGGAATAAGCCCTGACTCGCATTGAGTGTGAGGTTCTGATAGCGGGCGATTTGCACGCGGTTATCTCCCAGTGTGAGCTTCTCCGAATCGAAGACCAGGGTGCCCGCCAGTGCACCGGTGAGCAATGAATCCGCGACGGTGATGTTGGAGGAGTTATCAAGCAAGATGCGCTGTGCCTGGAAGCCCGATATGCCTGCGCCGCTCATGCGGCGGATGGCAGCGGTGTGAATCTCCAAGTTCTTCAGCATGGTGCTGCCTACCGTGCCTGAGCCATAGACATCCATCGTCGAGTAACTCAACAGCGAGAGCGAGTCGGCGTTTTGAATCTGACCGAGCACATCGGCCCCCAGGACCAAGCCTTGATCAACCGGCCCTGCACCCGAGAACAAGAGGCGAACAACGCCACTATTGATCGTGATCGCGCGCCCAGTGATTTGCGTTCCGTCGCGAATGTAGTCACGTAACCCGGTAGAGTCCAAGGTGAGACTGCGACCGCTAATGACGGCACCGGTATCGATACGCAGACCGACCGATGAGGAGGGTGCACTGACGCCGGTGCGAATCGTGTTGGCATCCACATCGGCGGAGACTCGCAGCAGGGCACCTGCTCCATTCACAATCAATGTGTCCGCTGGACCAGACAGTGAACCTGTCTGGCGAATGATGGCGGTCGTGTCGATGAGTAGTTCACCAGTGCTGGCCAGAATGATCTCTGGTCCAATCAAGGGAGCGCCCTCGTTGCTGACGGTGATGCGGTTCGTGCGCACGGAGACCGTGGTGCTGTCTACACCGAGCGTGCGGGTTCCGCCGATCAGCAGGCTTTCAGCGCCGAAGCGACTTAGCTGCGACGCATTGAGCACGATCACGCCGGGGACTTGTGGCGTTGCGCTGTTGCCAATGGTGATCGCCGAAGCACTCGTGATGTCAACAATGCCACCGCGGCCGCTGCCGACGGGGCGAGCTAGCACCTGACCATTGAGGTTCATGGCCGTGACGGCTGCGAGAACTAGCTGACCGGAGTCCTGCGGCAGACGCTGCACGCTGATGTTGTTGTCCCGTGCATATTCCGGGAAGAACGTGTTGGCCAAGTAATCAGTGTAGCTGGCGCGGTCGCGCAAGGTGGTGGAGGGAACGACTTCCCAGCGCGAATAGATCGGCTGCAAATCGCGCTGGCTGTTGAGGCTGTTGTAGCGGTAGCCATTCACCAGGCTGGCACCATCAGGCTTGGTAAACGTGCCCACGGGCATGCCACTCAGCGGTGCCACCATGAAGGCCCCGGGCAGCAAGGCGTAGCGCGCGGGAAGCAGGGTATAAGCGCCTGCCGACAAGCCGCTGCCGGAGCCCAGCCGCACCACGTCGCCAGGCTTCAGGCCGTTGCTGACATAACCGGGGTCGCCCAGCAGGGCTTCGGCCGTGGCGTTGAAGGCGGCAAAGGGTGAATAAAAGTCCGAGTAGCCGGGCATGACGGCAAACACTTGCGGCAATGGTGTCCAGAAAAAGCCGCTGGCAGGCATGCGCCCAGTCTGTGCCTGACGTGCCGACCAAGTGCGCCCATTGTAAGTCACCAGATCGCCCGTGGAGTATTTCGCAGTGGAGTTCCAGGCTGAGGAAGCCGTGCCCAGCAGATCGCGTGAACCGAGCAAGCCGGGGGACCAGCTGTAGGCATACAGGTCGCCGCCGCCACGGATCTCGATGATGGAGCCAGACTGCGAGTCGATGCTCTGCGCGCCGATATTGACCGCTTTTTGCGGCAGGCCGGAGACTGTGATGTTCTGGCCATTCGGTCCGATCCAGGTGCCGTCTTCAGCGTTGAACCGGCCATAAGGAATCTTGATACCCTGCCCGGTGATGGGATCAATGGCAGACACGGACGTGATGCTGCCATCCCGGAGAGTCAGAGTCTGAGTGGTTGGCAGGGTGAGTGTGCTGCCCACGATCAGATTGGTGGGCGCGGTTCCAGTGCCGTCCCAGCCGAGATTGATGATGCCAAACGGCGAACGAAGCACGCCGCCTTGATCAATCTCTGACGAGTAGATATTGAGCGTGCCGCCTGCTGACAGAGGAAGTGACACCGTGCCGGAGCGCCGAATGGTGATCGAGCCCGCGACGCCTGGCGCATGATCGTAGGCTGCGATGGTGAAGACTGAGCCAGTGGTGGGATAAATCTGGGCTGAGCGCATATACAGATCGCCCGCCATGCTGAAGGTGCCGTTGCCACGAATGCTGCCGCCATCTGCCACCAGTCGCGCACTGCCGATGCCACCTAAGGTGAGATTCCCAATGTCGATGAGATCCGCCGTCACATTGATCCGGCCGGTTCCTGATGTCGGGGCAAAGCTGTAAATCGAACCATTGAGTGTGAAGGGCTGGATGACTTCGCCCACTTGATAGGGGGCGGTGAACGCTGTGCCGAGGGCCACATACGGAGCCGTGAGATTGACGGTGGAGTCCGCATACAAGAAGCCGCCTGTGGCCACGCTGAGCGCCCCGCGGGCATTGATGTTGATCGGGCCTTGGAAGCGAACGTTGCCGCCCAGTTGCAAGTTGTCGAACCCACCCTGCACGAAGCTATTGACGCCAAAGTAGCCGCCGTTGTAGCCCGGAATGGTGCGGCCCACGGCTGACACTCCGCCGCTGAAGAAGCTAGCTGGAACAGGACTGTTATCCTGCGTGACCACCAGATTGGAGTCGCTTGGTGGACGGTCGGTGCCGGCGACATAGAAGCGGCCAGAGGATACTAGCAGCGTGCCCCCCGTGGCCGTGGGGCCACCCGCACCACCGAGCAGTTGTGCACGGGAGAGCAGCAGTTCACCGCCTGCCAGAGAGATCATGCCGCCACTGCTGTCGATGCGCGTGCCAATGGTTTCATAGGCGAACTGGGGCGTGGTTAGTCCGCTGGAGAGCGGCACCTTCAACAAGCCGGTGACTGGGTCGCGCAGCGTGGTCAGGCCCAGGTAGGCCGGGGCGATGTCGAGAATACCGCTCGTGCCCGAGACATCCAGCACG
>CAXNNN010000373.1:0-4381 GCA_964203095.1 Verrucomicrobiaceae bacterium
GTGAATATTTTTGACCTTCACCTCCGTGACTTCGCCGCTGGTCAAGTGAGCGACGAGGAGCGGGTAGCTGCCGTCGGTGGCGCGCTCTGGCGGCGTGGCGGGATCGGTCGCAGGCGTGGCCACCGCAGCCGCGGGGGTGGCGGCTTTGCTCGCTAGGCGGCGCTCGTGGGCGCTTTTCAGTGCGGCGGTGCGCAGGACTTGCCAGTTTTCGTAGCCAGTCTGGAGCACTTTTTTCAGATCGGTGTCGTCCAAGGCGACCACCGCGCGGGCCGTGGAGGTGGCAGTGGGTGCGAGCTGGAGCAGGCCTTGGGCGAAGGCCAGAGCCACGACTTCAGCACCGGTATTCATGTTGGAACTGCCCATGCTCATTTTGAAAGGCACGGCTTTGTTGATGCGCACGGGGCGGGGGAAGGCGGAGGCGGGGATCGCGGTCCAGCCCTTGGTCAGCGTTTCCAGCGTGTCATACTTCGGCGGGGTGAATCTGCTGGCATCTGCCGCAGGTCCTGTGGGTGCAGGTGGTAGTGCCTCGGCCACGGGCTTGGTTTCCGCAGGCTTGGCGGCGGCGGGCATGTCTTGGGGACTGGGCGGAATCTCTCGCGCTGGCTCGTCGGCCTTGGGCACGGGCAGGGTGTAGGCGGATTCTTCGACGGCGACAGCGGCCTTGTTCAGGTCGGTGAAGATGATTTTTTCGCCAACGGGCGCGCCGAAGTAATCATAGGCGGCAAAGGCTGCGCCAAAGAACAAAAGGGTGAAGAACAGGGCTTTCATGGGGAGGAGGGGATTTCAGTGAAGCACAATGCTGCAACGTGGGATCAGGTTTTTGCTTGGGATTCTGACACAATTGATCGTTGGCGAGCCATTGGAGGGCCAAGTCGGCTAAATAATGGGAAAAGCTTGGCGCATAGACGGCGTTAGGTGCCGCTCTGTTACAACACGTTCCGATTTATGCTCCTCCCTCGTCTGTTCCTTTTCGCCGCACTCGGCCTGGCCGTCAGTGCGCACGCCGAAGCTCCGAAAGCCGCTGCCAAGCCCGTCCCTGCGCCCGCGCCGAAAGGCCTTGGCCTGAAGGACGGTGACCGCTTCATTTTGATCGGCGACTCGATCACTCACCAGTGCCTCTACACGCAGTATGTGGAGGACTTTTTCTTCACCCGCTACCCCGACAAGAAGATCGCCTTCCGCAATGCGGGTATCAGCGGCGACCGTGCGCAGGATGCGTTGGATCGTTTTGATGACGACATCGCAGCCTTCAAGCCCACAGTTGCGACGGTGCTGCTGGGTATGAATGACGGCAGCTATCGCGACTTTGACGCTGCCATCTTCAAGACCTACGCCGACGGCATGATCCAGCTCTGCGATCGCTTGGACGCGATTGGCTGCCGCGTCATCCTGATGAGCCCCACGATGTTTGATCATCTGGCGTTCGAGCAGATGGTGGCCAAAGATCCGGCCAAGGGTAAAAACAAGCAGCCCGACAACTACAACGCCGTGCTCGCCTACTATGGCAAGTGGGCGCAGGAGACCGCCCGCAAGCGCGGCTATGGCTTCGTCGATCTGTATGGCCCGCTGAACACGATCACCACGCAGGAGCGCAAGAAGGACCCGAACTTCACCCTGATCGCCGACGCGATTCACCCCGGCCCCGACGGTCAGCTGGTCATGGCCTATGAGCTGCTGAAGCAGACTGGCGAACTGGGCAGCGTGCTTGGCACGGGCTTGCGCAAGGTCGATGGTGCGTGGAAGCCGATTGCCCCTGCTTTGGTCAAAGACGTCAGCGGCGAGCCTGGAAAAAGCGCGAGCTACACCGTGTTGCAAAAGTGCCTGCCCTGGGTGGTGCCGGTCGATGCCACGCTGGGCTATAAGCTGACCCGCGCCGGACACACCGGATCACAGGAGTCGCACGTGGTCGTGGGGCTGGACGCGGGTCGTTACGACCTGATTCTGAACGGCCAAACGGTTGGCACGTACGATGAAAAAATGCTCAGCGTTCACGCTGAAATCGAAGAGGACCCCGATTCCCCCACGCATCAGCAGGCGCTCAAAATCGCGGAGCTGAACAAGCAGCGCAACGCCGAGGCCATCAACCCCCTGCGCGGCCTCTACAGCCAGCGCAAAGGCAAGCTTCGTGCCGCCCGCCAAGCGAATGACATGAAGCCGTTCGAGGCCTGGGTCGCCACCGAGTTGAAGCCCAAGGAAGCCGAGCTGCTCAAGAAGGCCGAAGCCTTCGAGGCGCAGATTCATGAACTCAATGATGTCGCGCCTGTGAAGGTGGAGGTGAAGCCCTCGGCCACGCCTGCGCCCGCTGGGAAGGGCAAAGGCAAGGCCAAGAAGGCCGCCTAACGGGCCAGTCTGCGGCGCTGGGCGAACTGCCACAGCTTGAAACCCAGCGCCATCACGGCCGTCACGACTGCGGGCACAAACAGCGTTTTGTGCCCGATCTGCTGAAAGCCCAGCGCCCCGGCCACGCCGCCGGTGAAAAAGCCGCTGATCACCATTACGCACAGCGCTAGGCGCCGCCAGTCAGGCTTCAGCCCACGCATGGCGTGCCCCAGAAACATGCCGAGATCCGTGAACATGCCAGATAGGTGGCAGGTGCGCACCACGGCCCCACTGAACGTGGTGACCATCGCATTCTGCAAGCCGCAGGCGCAGGAGGCTGCGTAGTGCCCCCAGGCCAGCTGATGGTCCATCAGTGGCACTGAGATCCCCAGCAGCGCCGATTCCAGCAGCAACGCGAAGCCATAGGGCCGGTCCAGGCGCAGGGCACCGTCTTGAACGATGACTCCGCTGATCACGCAGCCGATCACGAACGACCCGAGCACACAGGCAAAGTGCCAGATGTCCGCTCGACTGCCCTCTGCCACCGCGCTGGCCAGCATGGAGGTAGTGCCGGTCAGGTGCGTGACCGCCTGGTGCTCAAAGCCCAGCAGCCCCACCACATTGATCACGCCCGCCAGAAAGGCCAGCAACCAGCCGCCCAGCCAGACCCAGCGCGGCAGCTTCGAGATCATGATAAGGGCGATTGTGGGGCTTAGGCCCTGATTTCGAAGATGGCCTCCACCTCGACGGCGGCACCCGTGGGCAACTGCACAAAACCGAGGGCGCTGCGGGCATGGTAGCCGTCGCCTTCTTTGCCGAAGATCTCATGCAGTAAGTCGGAGCAGCCATTGATGACCAAGTGCTGCTCCGTGTAGTCGAGTGTGCTATTCACGCAGCCGAGCACCTTCAGCACGCGCAGGCCGTCCAGCGTGCCATGGGTGTCCCAAACGCTGCGGAGCACTTTCTCCGCGCAGTTTTTCGCGGCGGCATAGCCCTGCTCGGTGGTTAGATCCGCTCCCAGCTTGCCTTTCAGCTCGCTCACATGGCCGCTGGTGAGCAGTTGCTGGCCGCTGCGGATGCACAGGTTCAGGTAGCCGGGTGTCTGTTTCGTGAAGGTGAGGCCCAGGGCTTCGGCTTTTTGTTGGGGTGACATAGATGGCGATGGAAAAGAATGGACGTGCAGTCTTCTCCGGGCCGCTCAGATCGGCAAACGGGATGTTCAGTTTCCAGGTCTTGCTTTGCGTGCCAATGCGGCCTCGCTTTCGAGGCGGCTGGACGAGAAGGGGGCGTCGCAGCCATAGCCTAAAACTGGTGGACAATTGGCACTGCAAACGCTCTAGCTAGTAAGGGTGTCAGATAAAAATAAGGGGAACCCTTATTTTATCTTGCATGCATTAAATACTTTTGGTTCTATAGCACTGATGACAACTCAACCTGTTCATATTGCTGGTCGTCCGGTAAAGCTCGGACTCGCCGGCACGGGCTTCATCGGTGGCGGCCTGATCGGCCTGCTCGAGTTCCGCGAGGACTTCGCGCTCTCCAAAGTCCTCACTCGCCGCAGCTCCGTCCCGGGAGTCGACAGCGAAATGCTCACCTCCTCCAAGCAGGAACTGGCTGAATCGTGCGACATCGTGATCGAGTGCACGGGCGATGTCAGCCGCGCGGCAGGCGTCATCAACGCCGCTTTCGACGCTGGCAAACCGGTCGTCACCATGGGGGCTGAATTCCAAGTCACGCTAGGGACTTATTTTGCGGGCCGCGGTTTCATCACCGAGGCTGAGGGTGACCAGCCCGGCTCGATCGCTGCTCTGCGTGAAGAAGCCATCGACATGGGCTTCGAGCCGCTGGTGTATGGCAACATCAAGGGTTTCCTAAATCACTATCCGTTGCCCGATGAGATGCACCACTGGTCGGAGCGCAACGGCATCAGCCTCGCGCAAGTCACCAGCTTCACCGACGGCACCAAGCTGCAAATCGAGCAGGCACTGGTCGCCAATGGCTTGGATGCGGACATCGCCCAGCGCGGACTGCTGGGACCGAAGGATGAAGCCCTGGACATCTC
>CAXNNN010000374.1:0-4373 GCA_964203095.1 Verrucomicrobiaceae bacterium
GCAAGAAGACGGCGCGCTTCTGTTCGATCCATGGCACGGGGCATGTGATCGAGCGCTGCCACTTTGAAGGCAAGACGACGGGGGGCACGCTGATGGTGGTGTGGCTGCAAGAGGGCTTGGAGGCGAAGCACACGATCCGTGACAATTACTTCGGCCCCCGGCCGGCGCTGGGCAAGAACGGTGGCGAGACGATCCGCCTGGGCGATAGCGAGTCCGCTCACCTGAACGCGCGGTGCGAGGTGATGGGCAATCTTTTCTACCAGTGCAATGGCGAGGGCGAGATCATCTCGGTGAAGAGCAATGAGAACCACTTCGCAGGCAACACCTTTCTAGAGTGCGAAGGCGCGTTGACCCTGCGCCATGCGCACCGCTGCGTGGTGGAGGGCAATGTCTTCCTGGGCAATGGCAAGAAGATGACGGGTGGCGTGCGGATCATTGGCGAGGATCACGTGATCAAAGGGAACTACCTGGAGGCGCTGGCGGGCGATGACTACCGCAGTGCCTTCACCTTCATGAAGGGCATCCCGAACTCACCAGCCAATGGCTACTATGAGGTGAAGCGCGTGCAGGTGATCGGCAACACCGCCATCGACTGCAAGGAGACCCTGAGCATCGGGGAAGGGGACCGCAAGGAGGCGAGCCTGCCTCCGCGTGACTGCGTGCTGAAGGACAATGTCTTCATCTCGCCCAAGAAGCAGCTCATTCATCTCTTCAGCGAGATCCCCGGCTGGATCTGGGCGAACAATGTCATGATCGGCAAGAGCATCGGTATCGACGGCCTCGCAGGCGTGGTGACCACCGCGCCGAAAGACATGGTCAAACCCAAGGCTCTGGCACGCAGCGATGTGGGTGTCACTTGGACTGGTTTTCCTTGAACAAACTACGACGGGCCTTTCGTTACTGACTCTCTGCTCATTGCATTTCCACATGGACTCCAACAACAACCTCATCATCCCGTCATCGCGTCGCGACTTCATCAAGACGGCTGCCCGAACCTCCGCTGGCCTCTCTGTGCTCGGTGGTATGAACATTCCCTTCGTCCACGCCGCTGGCAGTGATGCGATCAAGGCCGTGCTCATCGGCTGCGGTGGACGCGGCTCTGGCGCGGCGGACAATGCGCTGAAGACCAAGCTGAAGGCCCCGATTAAGCTGGTGGCCATGGCCGATGTGAGCGAGAGCAAGCTGAAGTCCAGCTTCGAAGCGCTGAGCGGCAAGCACCCAGACGCGATGTCGGTGTCGGAAGACGCGAAGTTCATCGGCTTCGACGGCTACAAGAAGGCCATGGACATGCTGAGCCCCGGCGACATCGCCATCTGCGCCACGCCGCTGGCCTTCCGCTGGGTGCACTTCAAGTATGCCATTGAAAAAGGCATCAACATCTTCATGGAAAAGCCGCTCTCCGCCGACGGACCCACGGCCAAGCGCTTGCTCGCGCTGAACGAGGAAGCCAAGAAGAAGGGCATCAAGGTAGCGGTCGGTCTGATGTGCCGTCATTGCCGTCGCCGCCAGGAGCTGTTCAACCGCATTCAAGACGGCGAGCTGGGCGAGATCCTCCTCTCCCGCGCTTACCGCATGTCCGGCCCCATCGGCACCTGCTTCACGGAACCCCGCGACAAGGATAAGGACAAGAACGAGCTGCTCTGGCAGATCCAGCATTTCCACAGCTTCCTCTGGGCTAGCGGTGGTGCCTTCAGCGATTTCTTGATCCACAACATCGACGAGATGTGCTGGATGAAGAATGCGTGGCCGGTGGAGGCGCAGGCCATCTCCGGACGCTCCAACCGGGGCACCGCGATCGACCAGAACATGGACAGCTACTCGGTGGAATACACCTTCGCCGACGGCACCAAGGCCTACATGGAAGGTCGCAATGTCGCAGGCTGCCGCATGGACCACTCCACCCACGTTCACGGCACGAAGGGCATGGCGGTGGTGTCGGCTGCCGGCCACATGCCGAGCCAGGCGATGATCGTCAAGAATCAGATACCGGTTCGCATCGCCAAGCCACGCCAGACCAAGATCAAAAATAAAGAAGGGAAGATGGTGCCAGGCCCCATCGAGCAGCCGGTCATTCCGCCGAGCGTGAAGTGGTATGCCCAGCAGCCTGAGCCGAACCCGTATGACTTGGAGTGGGAAGACTTCATGGACGCGATCCGCAACAACAAGCCCTACAACGAACTGGAGCGTGGCGTGCAAGCCAGCGTGGTCACCAGCATGGGCCGTATGGCGGCGCACACCGGCCAGATCATCACTTACGATCAGCTGTTGAACTGCCCGCATGAGTTCGCTCCCGGCGTTGACACGCTGACCATGGATGGTCCCGCCCCGCTCATCGCGGGCCCCGATGGTAAGTATCCGATCCCGCAGCCTGGGATCATTAAGGAAACCGAATACAAGGTGGGCTAATTGCCGCCTGCGAACCGCTCAAGCCCCGGCTGCCCCGCGCAGCTGGGGCTTTTTCTTGGCGGGTGGGTTGTGGATAGCCACTGGCCCGAATGAATCATCGTCACCGAGTTGCACCGCCGCGCCGCCTTCTCTACCATCCGCCCCATGTCCGACCCCATTGCCACACGCCGTTTCGTTACTGCCGCCGAGAAGGTGGATTTCCTTTCCCCCTGGACGCTCGAAGAGTGGCTGTGCCGTGGCGACATCGTGAACAACGAGCACCTCATGCTGGTGCGGGCGAATATGGAGCCCGGTCGCGATCATCCGTTTCACTGCCATCCGACACGCGAGGAGATCATTTATGTGATCAGTGGCAAGGCCGAGCAATGGGTGGGCCAGGAGAAGCGCATCCTGAACCCCGGCGACATCGCCTTCATTCCCATGGGCCAGGTGCACGGCACTTACAATCCCTTCGATGAGAAGCTGGTTTTCCTGGCCATTCTGTCGCCTGCCAAGGCGGATGAACCGGGGCTGGTGGACATGTCGGGCGAGGAGCCGTGGAAGTCCCTGCGCCAAGGAGCCGCCTAGACGGGCTGATGAAAGACTTGGTAAAGCGCGGTGATCTCACCGTCGATCTCTGACTCGTCGCCTAAGGTCTGGCCCACCTCTTTCACCAGGATCACGCGGTAGTCTTCGAGCATCCGTTCGAGCGCCTTGCGGACGGCGACCTGGTTCATGCCGAGGGAGGTGGTTAAGGTAATGACGCCTTCGTCGCGCAGGCTGCCCCCGTTGAAGAGGGCGGGCTTGAGCACGTTGAACAGCTCGTCTTTGCTTTGGGCGCGGTAGTCATCACACAGACGCAGCAGCACTCGGGTTAGGAGGTCCTGCACCCACTTGCGTGCGAAGAGTAGATCAGGCGTGTCTTTGTCAGACAGTTGCTCGCGCAGGTAGCGCTCTTCGGCCTTGGCCAGTAGTCCCGGCTCGTGCATGCTGACGTCCATCTCGTGGCGGCTGCGGTCGCGTTGCCAGTTGATCAGGAAAATGTGCAAGGCCTTGAATAGGAACCCACGCAGGCGGCCTTTCTCTTCGGTAGTCCCGTTCAGTGATCCCAGACGGAGCAGGTTGGAAAGGAAGTCGTGCAGGATGTCCTGAGCCTCGTGGTGATCAAAGCCGCGCAATCGGATGTGGCAGTCGAGCGGGTAGTGATACTATTCGCACACCTCGTTCAAGGCACGGTCAGCCTCTTTGGTATCTAGGCTCTTGACTCGTGCAACCAAGGTCTATCGAGTGGTTGGGAACGGTTTGCTCTTGGCTGGCTGCATAAATTCAATGTGAGCGGCATTGAGCAGTTCCTCAAGTTCGGCGCTGGGTAAGGGTTGAGCATCGCCTGGGAGCCCTTTGGACCCTGCCGAACCCGGTGTCGCCAGTCGTTCTGGCGCGTCGACGCTGGGACTGAGATAAGCGCGAGCCAGAAGCATCAGCGCTAGCCCGCCGACGGCGGGTAGCGTCCAGGCCAGCCAAGGCTGCCTAGGTGGCCGGTTATGTGTGCGAATGGAGTATGACGCCTCCAGAACAGCCAGCACCTCCGTCCTCAATTGCAATGCCGTCGCGTAGCGCTGGTCGCGATCAGTTCTGCCCTGCATCAAAAACGCTCACGATGCCTGGATGGGAAAGCTTTGCCATGGCCCGCCCTTCGTCCTTGAATCGTTCTGCGAAGGCAGGGTTCGTGGCCACATATGGCGAAAGAACCTTGATGGCCACCGGTCGGTTGAACGAGGTCTGATACCATCCTGACTATTTAATCGGAGTTTAGCCCGGATACGAAACGTTTGCTTGATCCCGCAGCCAGGGGCGGCCAACCAATCTCAGCACGGCGTCTGCATCGTCCCAGAAGCGTCGCAAGCTCGGCAGCATTGCGTCGCGCAGTTTGTTGATGCTTCGGTAGCAATGATTGGATACTTCATCCTTGATCACGTCCCAGGCCTGTT